>CALVJU010000058.1 GCA_944332375.1 uncultured Bacilli bacterium | reverse complement strand
CTCCATCTTCATGGAAGTAATAATCATAACCATTGATCCTTTTCTTTCCGACTGCGACTTCTCCGGTTGCATAGTCAGTATAGTAGGTACTATCATCAATCGTATAAAAGCCTCGTTTTTGTAACTGACCACTACTTCTTCCATACAGATATAACTTTCCATTTAATGTAATAAAGCCCTTTTGCATCACTCCATTTTCATGGAAGTAATAATCATAGCCATTAATTTTATGTTTTCCTGTGTAATAAATTCCTTTTTCAAAATCGAAATAGTACGTATTTCCGTCAATCGTACCAAAGCCATCAAATACAGATCCTGTTATTTCATCAAACCCATATGTTTTGGATCCGATTGTTTGAATGCCACGGTATACTTCTCCAGTTGTATAATCCGTATAATAAGTATGGTTATCAATGGTGTAAAAACCACGCTTTTGTAACTGACCGCTACTTCTTCCATACAGATATAATTTTCCATCTAATTCAAGAAAACCTTTTTGCATTACTCCATCTTCATGAAAGTAATACTCGTAGCCATTAATTGTTTTCTTTCCGATTGCAACTTCTCCTGTTGTGTAGTCTGTATAGTAAGTACTATTATCGATGGTATAAAAACCACGTTTTTGTAATTGGCCACTACTTCTTCCATACAGATATAACTTTCCATCTAACCAGATAAAACCTTTTTGCATTACTCCATCTTCATGAAAGTAATAGTCATAGCCATTGATTGTTTTCTTTCCAACTGCAACTTCTCCTGTTGTGTAGTCTGTATAGTAAGTACTGTTATCGATGGTGTAAAAACCACGTTTCTGTAACTGCCCACTACTTCTCCCATACAGATATAAATTTCCATCTAACCAGATAAAGCCTTTCTGCATGACTCCATTATCATGAAAATAATACTCATATCCATCAATTGTCTGTTTTCCAGTCACTAATTGATTGGATTCATCATAATAATAAGTGTTTTGATTTTCATCCGTATACCAACCTTTTGCACTTACTTGTGGTATAAAAGATAACATCATAAAACAAATACCAATCGTTGCCCATAAATAAATCTTTCTCATACTTAAGCCTCCCTTACCAATTCTTTTCATAGAACTTTCCTAATGTTGTTCCTTTTAATGGTTCAAATACCTGGATAATTCCAATTCCCGTAGAAGTATTTGCTTCAATGACAACAAAATCATCATATGTTACAACAATATCCCAAGCGACAAACTTTAAATATGGCATTTTTTCCATCACTTCGGTTAATGTTTTCTTTATTTTATTCCATCTAGGAATTTGAACTCCAGTAATTTGTTTCTTTGTATCAGGATGTTTTGTATAAAAATCTGTTGTTCCATAAGAAGTCATTTCCCCTATTTTTCCAGTCTTTACATCAATCAATCCAAAATAACCACCACTACATACATTATCAACGCATCCAGATTGATTAGATCCAAAACGATGTAGTGCATAAGGAATTTCAACTTTCCCATAGTGATCACGAATCATAATCACACGAATGGTATTAGTAGAATTTGGAAAAATCTCTTTTGCATAACGATGTTGTTCTACGAAAGGGGTAACAATAAATTCTCCATTCTGACTAATCTCATCAATTTGTTTTAAATCACTCTTTATAAGATTAATATAATACTCATTTTGCCTTTTTTCTACAACATGAACTCCTGCACCTCCACCACTGCAAACCGGTTTTATCACCAGCTTTGGATAGTGTTCTAGCACTTCTTTCATACTCTTAAAAGTATCTTCCATTGGAATTAATTTTCTATGAGTTAGTAAACAAATATTCCTAGGAATATTTAACTTATTGCTAAATAAGTTAAAAAACACCATTTTATCATCTAATAATAAATTATATTCTCCATTTACATTTCTCGTCTTCCAACGATCTCGTTCACTCATATACTGATTCATATCATTTTTCTCAAAATGATATAAGTGGTAATCATCAGCTTTAAACCCATGTCGATACATCTTAAGACGTTTTCCTAATGGTAAAGGAAAATGTTTTTCTTTCGTCACAATCTGCCAATACCAAGTATTAAATTCTGTTTGTTTCTGATATTTTCGCAAATATTTCTCTTGTTTTTTCGAAAGATGACGATCTATTTTTCTTTTTAAAAACAACACCAAACGATACTTTATTTTGCCAAGCACTTCTTACACCTCCAATAAAGATAACAGTAAAGAAGAGTCCATATTTTATGTTTTTCAATGAATGCTTTCAAAAAAGAACGCTTTTTAAAATAAGAACTTCTTTTATAATGAGAAACTTCTTTTTCAAGATAGGCAAAACTCTCTTGAATAAACTGTTTTCCAACCTGCCAATCTTTTTGGCATCGTTGTTGAATATTATAATTCATAATGATCTGAACAGTTAATTCATCAACTACCTTCTTAAGCCCTACTTCCTGTTTACTCATCACTCTTATTTTATCAACAATCTTTATAATATCAAAGACTTTTTGATCTCTCACTGTTGTTTCACTATTCTCATGAATGACATAGTCATAAGAAACTGTATTGATCGATCCAATGTTCTTTGCTTTTAATAAACTTTCCGCCACAAAAGGAGCATCTTCATATTTTAAATTTTCAACAAAACGAATATGATGTTGTTCAATGAGGTCTCTTCGATAGATCTTATTCCAAGGAGCTAGATTGATACTTAATAAAATTTCAGGTTGTTCTTTTAATGAGGTGTTAGAAAAACTTGGAATGATCACTTCTTCTTTGTGATCTTGAAATACTTTATAGAAATTACAGACCAATACATCTAAATTGTCTCTTTCACATCGTTCATATAACAGTTCACAGGCATCTTGTTCTAGATAATCATCACTATCCAAAAACATCAAATACTTTCCACAAGCTTGTTCTATTCCAAAATTTCTTGTTTTTCCAATCCCTTGATTCTTATTTTTAAAATATTTGATTCTTGCATCTTGATAAGACTGAATGATTTTTTCAGAATGATCCGTAGAGCCATCATTGACAATAATAAATTCTAATTCTTTTTTACTTTGTTTTACGAGAGAATCCATACACTTCTTGATATACTTTTCCGCATTATAAACGGGAACAATAATACTAATATCTACCATATTATCCTCGTAATCGATAATAGAGTTTCGGACTCCATTTTAATATTTGTTTTTTCACTTTTCGTGGAAGTGTATTCGTTTGAATCTCATCAAAAACATGTTCTTCTTTTAATTTCTTTTTCATCTCTCGATAATCTTTTCCTTTTAATTCTGTAATTTTTAAAATCATACTGTTTGCTAAAAAACTTCGATAAATACTTGTATCTATGCTTTCTTTTTTCGCTTGTCTCATCAAATCTTGATAACGTCCATACATGTCATAGACTTTTTTCTTTGCCTGTTCATAAGTACTATGATGCATAATACTCCCTGTTCGTTGTAAGTAATTATATCCAATTTTTGTTATAGAAGTTACTTTCTTAGCCTTGATGATGATGTAAGGAATTAAGCCAAAATCTTCATGATAAGCATTTTCTTGAAAACGAAATTGTCCTCCTTGGTAAAATGCTCTTTTAACTGCATAACAACAAGGAGATTCAACAATATGAAACGTACTGATGATAGAAAATGCTTCTACTCCATTTTTGTCTTCAAAAGAAACTTCTTGTAAGTCTTCTTTTCGACCATCTTCATATACTTTTCTGATTTGATAACGAATCAAATCTGGATCATTCGGAACAGAAGCCAAAGTCTCTAGTAAATCCGGTTCAATATAATCATCTCCATCCACAAAAAGAATGTAATCCCCTTGGGCCTTTTTTACCGCAACATTTCTAGCATGTCCATTTCCATATCCTTCTTTTTCAAGTTCTATCAAATGAACAGGATATTTCTTTATTTTTTCTACACTGTGATCTGTAGAACCATCATCGACAACCAAAACTTCCATATCTTGATTGGTCTGATGTAGAATACTCTCTAAACAAGTCTCAATATAATTTTCTAGATTATATACGGGAATAATAATACTAAATTTTGGCATATCATCACCTCCACAACTTTTGTAGTTTTTCCATTCTCTTTTCTTGAATTTGATTTAAATCTAACTGTGGTATTTTCCTTTCTTGTTTTAAAATTGCTTTTACTTCTTTTACCATCTTTTCTGGATCTTTCGATACCATGGTTGCGACATCTCGTTTTAACTCAATCTGATCATCGCCGACATCAATGGTAGAAATCAAAGGCTTTTTTAAAACAATCGCTTCTAGTGACACCACTGGAAAACCTTCATAATCAGAAGTTAAAATAAAGTAATCTGCTTCTTTCATATAAGGATAAGGATTAGATTGTTTTCCTAAAAAACGAACCCGTTTCTCGATCTTGTATTTCTCTACTTGTTTCTCATAAGAGAAACGATCTGGTCCATCACCAATCATCCATAATTCTATCTCAGGAATTTGCTTTACTAACAAGAGAATTCGACTTATTTTCTTAGAAGCCTCTTCTAACCTTCCAACAAACACAAATAAGATCTTTCCCTTTTGTTTTTTGATATCCACTTTCTCTAAACTGCACCTCTGAATACGATCCACATCAACAAAATTATTTAAGACCATCGTTTTCTCCTTCAGATGTGGATACTCTTTTCCAAAAAAGGTTCTTGCCCCCTTAGAAACAAAAATAATATGTTGAAACTCTGAAATCCTTCTTTCATCAAAGAACTGATGATACTCTTCTTTCTCATAAATCCACTGATAATTACTGTGAACATAAATCGCATTATTTCTAGACGCAAGAAGTGCTAAACGTCCCCCACTCAAACTATAAGTCGCATAACAACAACTAAAATCATAAGTGTGATAATACAGTAAAGAAAACCAACCGCGTTTTAGTAAATTCTTGATCTTACGTAGAATCACAAACGAATCCTCATACACTTTCCATTCCTTCACTACAATTTCTTTCGGAATCTGATCTAAAAAGATCCCCTCTTTTTTCTCTAATAACAAAGTCACTTCATTTTCCGTCGTATCAATTCGTTTTAATAATTCAACAAGCGCTGTTTCAATTCCCCCAATATCTAAATAATAACTAGTAAAGAAAAGTCTCTTCTTACGATTCTGATCTAATGACAAGAGAAGGAATACAACAAAGATACTCACCGCTGGAGCCGTAATCATATGCCCTGTAAACAGAGATAAAATCACAACAAAGAAGAAACTAATCATCATTAAATACGTCTCCCAAGTCACTTTCTTTATAGAACGGAATATTTGTACTACAACATATCCATATATTCCAAAAAACAAAAGAAACCCAATCAATCCATGACTATAATAAATATCAAAATAATCCATCTCTACCATCTTATAAGTCTCTGTTCCATCTGTATAACCAGTTCCTGCAAGCTTCTGTATCATAGGAGCTTCCATATAACTTTCATGACGATCTTCTAAAAAAGTAAGACGTTGACTAAAGATAAAGTGGTCAATCAATTCTTTTTCTTGGAAGACTTCAGAGATATGGTCGAGTTCTAGGTAATCTAGATGCGTCTGAATATTTTTATAAAAATTGGTTCTTGGCAAGATAGAAACAAGAAGAATTCCTACTACAACAATCGGAAGTAACATCCATCCAATTCTCTGATATTTTTTTTCTTTGATCCATTTCCATGTGAAATAAAGGAAAAGAAAGAAAACGGTAATTCCAAAAGAGAGCAATGGTGTTTTGGTCCCTACTGTTAAAATCACGATGAAATAGATGAGAAACAAAATCAAAGCCCATATCCAAGTTCGTTTCTTTTCCAGTAATAAAAACAACATCGGTGTAAACAGAGAGATAATCCCACTAATCTCATTTGCTGAATTAAAAAATCCTAACGTTCCTGCTTTTGTAATTTGATAAGATTGATATCCAACGTGAAAAAGAATGGGAATTAAGATCAGGATCAAGTAAAGAGATAAGGTAACAATCCATGTCATTTTACTAATTTGAATCTGATCTTTGATACTATAAAGAGAAATAAGAAGAATTGGAAAATAAAAGACACGCAAAAATCCTTGTATCTCCGAAAACAAGAAAGCAGTCCCCTGTCCTGATACAATCCCTATAAGATACAAAATAAAGTAAAGAAAGATTCCCAAGTAAAGGAAAAACAGTTTCTTCTTTTTATATACAAATACTGTTGTAAACATAATAAATAGTAAGAAAAGCATTCTTACAAGCATTCCAAATGTCACATTGATTTGAAATACATGTAACCCAATTCCAGTTAAAAAATCAAAAAGTGGTTGTAATATAAGAAAGATTGTCAGATATTGACTCCACTTTTCCTGCATAGTTCTGTCCATTTCCATCATCCTAACTGCTTTTCATTCGAGCAAAAACATAAGCTCTATCTATTAAAATTATATCATAGTTCTCCTGATTTTTCTAAATAATTACGTTTTAAGATTTCTAAATTTTCCAGGATAAAGGAAATCATTCTTTGCCATACTAAGAAAAGGTGGTGATTTCCTTGTTATATGCTCTCATCTTCTTTTCTAAAATTATTGAAAATACACTTGCTACTTTACGTATCATTATTGTCGCAAATGGAAGAAAGTTCATTGGTGCGATCCTCCAGTTTCTCATCGCTTTAATTTGGGTTTTAGTTACTGGAGCAGTTGTTACAAACATTCAAGAAGATCCGTTAAAAATCATCGTTTTCGCCCTAGGTGGTTTTGCCGGATCTTATTTAGGAAGTATTTTAGAAGAAAAAATCGCATTAGGATATCACCTGTTTACCATTATTATTGATAAACAATATGGAAAAGAGATTACAGATGCTTTAAGAGATGCAAAATTTCAAGTAACCAGTATGAAAGCCATCGACGAAGATAGTGAGAAATATGTTGTCATGGTATTTAGTAAAAGAAAGAACAAAGAACAGTTAGCAACAATCATTCAAAAAATCGATTCTAATGCACTCATTGTTACAGAAAAAGCAACCCCTGTCTCTTGGAAATCATAAAGCATCATAAATCGTCTTCGGAATATCTGTAATCACTCCCAGACAATTTTTCCCTAATTCTTTCTTGATTTTCAGAAATTCCTCTTTTGTTTTGATTGTCCAAATATAATAAGGAAAAGAAAGATCTAATTGATTTTTATAATAAATAGACTGAAACGATCCCAACAGTCTTTTTTCTTTTAGAAAAGAAATCTTTCCAATTGGAAAAGGACAATTTTGTTTCTTTAATTCTTTTAAAATCGATTCAGAAAACGTACAGATCTTCAATGAGAGATGAGAATAATTTTTTAACAAAGAAAGTAACTGTTTTACAAGAACAAAATCTTTTTCAATACTGTTTTTTATCTCTAATAAAATCTCTTTTTTGGTATCAACAACATCTAAAAAATTTTTCAATGTAGCAATTTTACTAGGATATTCTTTTGTTCCAAATTGATATTGGTATAAGTCTGGAAGACTCATATGAGAGATGATTCCCACTCCATCACTTGTTTTATCAATCATCAAATCGTGATGAATCACAAAAACATGATCTTTTGTCATACGGACATCTAACTCTACTCCGCCTACTTCTTTTTGTTTCAATGCATATAATAACCCTTCGATTGTATTTTCTAAATATGGACTTTTCTCATAATAACCACGGTGAGCAATCACAATCATATTCTCCCTCTTTTCCATGATTGACAAATAGAAGTATCTTTTTTATAATAATTTCAAGGTGGTACTGTATGGAAATTTTATATTATAATCAAGATGAATTTCTAAAAACTGCGGCAACAGTCGCTTCCCATAAAAATCTAGAAGATTCTAACTATTATTATCACATATTAGACCCAAACGATATTCATTTTTCTCATCTAAAAATAACAGAACCAAAAAAATTAAAAAATCTATCTGAAATGAAAGAATTACAATCTTTTTTTAAAATCATTGGTCTGATTTATGACCACCAAGAAAAAGAAAATTATTTAGGCTATACGGAAAGTAAATATCCACGTACTTCTTTTTCTCATCAATTGAAAGAAGTTGGAATGGAAGATCGTCTGACTTTCATTTCCATTTATTTTCAAGAATTAGATTCTTTGATCAAAAAGGGACATAAACATCATATTGTATTTCCAAATTTATTTTCTAAAAACTCCATTATATATGATGTAAAAGAAGAGACACTCCATCTTTCTGGAATCGATACCTTACAAGTGGAAGACTACTCATCCACTTTGATCAACCCAGCATTTCACGATCCAAGAATCTTAGATAGAATTTATAACTCTATCAAATACTATGACGATGAACAACAATTATTCCGTCCTAGTTTTGATCAGTTTAATTTGATGAATCAATTTTTTATGTATGCGATTGGTGTAAATCTTTCCAAAGAATTGATTGAGCGAGAAGAATTCGGAACAACGATGAATGAAACGATGAAAAGACTTTTGAATCAATATGGATTAGGAAATGAAAAAGAACTTTACGATTATTTAAAAAGAGTTTATTCTTTCGAGGAAAATCGCTATGATTTGCCTGATGCTTATCCATATATTGAAAAATTGGAAAGCAATTATCAACTTGATTCCAATTCTCATTTTGTCAAAAGAAAAAGATTATTCATGTAAAGAAGGTATATTATGAGAAAAAAGAATATCTACTATTTTCAAACCCAATATTTGTGGTCTATACGTAAAGAAAATCATCCCTCTGAACAAATCGCCCAGAAAGAAGAAAAATTGAGTCAACTAACAAATCCCCATTTTGTAATTCATGAACTACAAGAAACTGAACAAATGGTAAAGTTTCAATCTTTTATAGAAGATCATATTGATGATTTAGAATCTATAACAGATTATTACATCAAGACTTTACTTCTCATCCGTGAATTACATGATCACCAGATTGTGATTCCCTCTTTATTTTCAAATCTCAATCATTTATATATTCAACAAGATACAGATGAAGTCTATATTGCTAATCTCATTCAAGCACAAGTAGAAGATCTTCCAGCAACCCATACAGATCCAATTCTTCAGTTATTACAAAAGAAACATCTTCCCAATTTTTATTTCAAACAAGATTTGTATTACCCTAATATTGACTTTATTACACTGCTTTCCTCTTATTTTTTGAATTGTACCTCTTGTAATCTTCTCGATTCATTTTATATTGAAAATGCAAACCCTAATATTATTCCAATTTTTTTCAACTTTGCTGGATTACAACACTTAGTTTTTTTCCAAAACGAAGTCTTCCTTCTCTTTTCCGATCAACGTGTTCATATATTGGATACCGAGGACTATCTTTATGAGATCATGGATCACTATGACCTGATTGAACATCCTCATTATTCTGATCTATTTCGATTTATAGAAAAAGATAAAATGCTTAGCAAACACTAAGCATTTTTTATTTGATCTAATACAATTTGTAATACTTCATCACCGATTTCTTCAATTGTTTTAATTCTTCCCTGCTGTGCACATTCTACAGTTTTCCATTTATAAACACTAGAAAGTTCAATATAAGAGTTTTCTGCCTTTTTTAAATATTCTTCATCTCGTTCAATTTGATCCGGAGCTTCTTTTCTTGAGCCTTTCAATTTTTTTGCACAATCAGAAGGCATGTGAAGAAACAGTGTAATATCTGGTTTTGGTAGTTCCAATAATTTAAACTCCAAAATATCCAACCATGCATACATATTCATTCTTTCATTGGTGTCTTCAATTTTACTTGCTTGATAAGCCATATTAGAATATACATAACGATCTAAAATCAAAGAAATACCTTGATCCAACTTTTCTTCAATTTTAGGTAAATTATAACGTCGATCCGCTGCATAATACAAAGATACTACCTTTGGCTCTACTTGGACAGCTCCTTCTGGAAACCAACCATCACAAATAGCAGCTTTTCCTAGAAAAGGTCCCCCTATAATTTTCCCTGTTGGGGAATCATAATTTGGAAAACTAAATATTTCTGCTTTGATTCCATGATCTTTTAAATGTTGAATTAATAACTTACCCTGTGTTTCTTTTCCCGAACAGTCTGTTCCTTCAATAACAATTAACTTTCCTCTCATACTTTCTTCCTCACATACTCTAAATGCTTATAGTGAATTTTATTTTCTTCATGTTCACCAAGTAAATGAATATCATAATCATCTTCGTCAAACTTTGGAAAATAAGCATCTGCAAATGGATCACTTGCTTCGATTCTTGTTAAATAGAGTTTATTACACTCTGGAAGCATTTGTTCATAAATGCTTGCTCCACCAATCACAAAACATTCTTTCTCTTGCATTTCTAAATATTCTTTTAAATCTTGTAATGAATGACAAATAACAACTTCCTTTGGTAAATTCATTTCACGGTGTGTTAAAACAATGTGTTTTCTTCCTGGCAATATTTTCGGTAATGAACAAAATGTTTGATATCCCATCACAATATCGTGTCCCATAGTTTTTTCTTTAAAAAATTTTAAATCTTCTTTCAAATGCCAAATCAATTGATTATTCTTTCCTAGTTCGCCATTCTTTCCAATTGCTGCAATCAAATATAAACTTTCCATCATTGTGCCAATGGGAAACGAATTGGTCCCATATGTTTATAGTTTTTAATCTTAATGTCTTTGCAATCTTTAGAATGGTCGAAATCATAAAAATTTTGAATATCAGGATTAATCCACAATACCGGAGCATCATAACCACCTGTTTGCTCGAATCGTTTCATTTGTTCTTTTATACCATCAATTTGATTTACATAAATATGAGCATTTTTAATACTCCAGTCCAAAGTTCCAGGCTCTAAATGATTAACACGTGCAAGCAGATTTAACAACACTGCATACTGTGTTACATTAAATGGAAGTCCTAATGGGACATCACAACTTCTCTGATGAACCCAAGCATTTAACTTACCATCTGTAACATCCCATTCACTAGACCATACACAAGATGGAAGTACAGCGGTTTTTAAATAATCATCTTGCCACAAACTCATAACCATGCGACGATCTTCCGGGCGATTCTTTAAATCATCAAGTAAGCGATCCATCAATTTTAATTTTGACACAATATAACCATAAGCAGTTCCTATTGTATGTGCATACTCTTCTCCAAAATAACGATGAATTTGATCTTTTTCATAACTACCATCTTCTTTTTTTACTCTTTGTATCGCATTCCAGTAACCACGTTCATCAATTTCCCATTCGTCCCAAATATGAACATTTCGTTCTTGTAACCATCTAACATCATTCGATTGTACTTGATAAATCCATAACATTTCTAAAATAGCTTGTCTAAAAAATAACTGCTTCGTTGTTAAAACAGGAAATTCCTCTCCTAAATCAAAATGTAAATAATGTGATGGAATTTTAATTGTATCAATTCCAGTTCTATTTTCTTGATGAACTCCTTTTTCCAATATCTTTTTTGTAAGATCATAATATTGTTGATCCCATTTTGTCATATTCACACCTACTTTCCTTTCTCATTATACAAAGAAACATTTGTTCGTGTCAACCATTTATTTCATTTTTTACAAAAGGGACTTCTAAAAACTTACGACTAGCCAGAAAATCACACATATGAACAAAACGTTGATATTTATTAGATGGAACTGGTAATACTTCAACTCCATTATAATCTTGATTCCATGGTCCCATATGACTAG
>CALVJU010000057.1 GCA_944332375.1 uncultured Bacilli bacterium | reverse complement strand
ATGTAAAAGAATTATTACGCAATAACCAAACATTAAAAGAAGAAATCGAAACAAAAGTAAGAGAACATTATGGAATTGGTGAGAAAAAAGAAAAGAAAGCAGAAGAATCATAATTTTGCTTTCTTTTCTTTATAGTATAGAAAAAGAAGACAACGTCGATATTGTCTTCTTGAATTTCTTTATGGCGGAGTAGGAGAGATTTGAACTCTCGCGCCAGTTGCCCGACCTACACCCTTAGCAGGGGCGCCTCTTCAGCCTCTTGAGTACTACTCCAGTGCTACGTCTTTCATTTTACAGGATAATTGCGAAATTGTCAATTGCTTTTTCATGAAAAGCCTGATTTCTTTGCATAGATCAATATCATTGTTGTGAAATCATATCCAATATGTTATAATACAACTAAGAGAGGTGTAGTTATGAATTTATCTAATTATTGTGATGAAAAAGAACAAACATGGAAAAAGAATGAACAAGAAGCAACAGAAAAATTAGTGAACTATTTGAATCAACATATTGATGAAGATCTCTATCAAATAGCAAATACAGACGATTCTGTCGAATTATTTCAAAATTTGAAAGTGTGGCTTCTTAAATTTTATCCAGAACAGTTATTAGAAGGAATTAAAACAGTTGGCAACTTAGAACAACGTTTTCAAAGAAGTTTAATCTATTCCCTTATTTTAGGGGTTACGAGAGATTCTTCCAATGTGGATGTGATCTACGATGTATTAAAACAAGCAAAAGTAATTGAGAAAATGCTTGTTTATGACGAAGGCTTCTATGAGATTATCACAGAAAATTTTGGTACGATTCCTTTTATGAAAGCAGATGTTTATTTCCAAAAGAAGAAAGATCTTCTCCAGCTGATAGAAAAAATGGATGAGAATATTCGTGATAGATGTCATGAAGTTACTTTTGAAGTTATAAAAAACTATGAAGAGTTTCAAGCTGTGACAGCAATCTGTGAAAAAGGATTAAATGAAAATTACTATCATTCTTATTTATTAGATGCTGATGGAGATGTTGTTGATTTTACGGCAAATTTGTTTATGCCAAGAGAACAATATGAATTATTACAAGGAGCTGAAATACTTAATTCCATTTCTTATCAAGAATATTTAAAGGAAAAAGACCAGTCAGTGAAATATGATGAGAGTAAAACTCTTTATGATTTATTAAGAAATGCAGTTTATAAACAATATCAATCAGAACATAAAAAGAAATAGAATATCATTTCAAAACAGCTATAAGGAACAGAATGTTCACGGAAACCAAATCGGTTTCTTTTTTTGATATGATCTCATTGAAAAAAAGTTTTTTGCTTTCTCATACAAAATATATTATAATATAACTGGAGAATCTAGGAGGCATAATATGGCATTTATAGAATTTAAGAATGTAAGAAAAGAGTATACTGGAGAAGTCAAAGTATTAGCAGTTGATCATTGTTCTTTTGAGATCAATCAAGGAGAACTTGTCGTCATTTTAGGACAATCAGGTGCTGGAAAAACGACGATTTTAAATATGCTTGGGGGAATGGATCAAGTCACTTCTGGAGAAATTATTGTCGATGGAAAACGAGTTGATCGCATGAGTAAAAGAGAACTTGTTCAGTATCGTCGGAAAGATATTGGCTTTGTGTTTCAGTTTTATAATTTGATACCAAATTTAACAGCATTAGAAAATGTAGAACTTGCTTGTGAACTTTGTAAAGATGCTTTAAAACCAAAAACAGTTTTAAGACAAGTTGGACTAGAAAAACGTCTTCATAATTTTCCATCTCAATTATCAGGTGGAGAACAACAAAGAGTTGCGATCGCAAGAGCAATTGCGAAAAATCCAAAGTTACTCTTATGTGATGAACCAACTGGTGCTTTAGATTCTAAGACAGGGCAAAAGATTATTTCTCTATTGGAAACAACTTGTCGTGATATGGGAATTACAACCGTTGTGATTACACATAATGCGATTATCTCTGAAATTGCAGATAAAGTAATTCATATCAAAAATGGAACAGTGGACCATGTAACTTTCAATAAAAATCCAAAAGCAGCGAAAGATATTGTGTGGTGATAACAATGCTTTTTAAGAATACAATTAGAAAAATAAAAAAATCATTTGGTCGTTATTTATCTTTAATTGTGATTGTTTTTATTGGAATTGCCATTTTTTCCAGTTTACAACTGTGTTCTCCTAAAATTAGAGATGTCCAACAACACTACTATGAAGATACAAATTTAATGGATTATAAAATCAATGGGACATTAGGACTTACGGATAATGACATAGAAAGTTTAAAACAGTTAGAACATGTGGATCAAGTCGTAGGTAGTTATTCGAAAGAAGTTTTTGATGGTACAGATGTTGTGAAGGTTCATGCTATCGAAGATGAAATGAATGGATTTGAACTAATCGACGGTAGAATGCCAACTAAAGATGAGGAATGTTTAGCGGATGCGAATCATTATCAAGTAGGAGATACCATCGAGATTTCAGAGCCAAATGAAGAAGATGATTTGGAAGTGAAAACATTTACGGTTGTCGGTACCATTTATTCTCCTCTTTATACAGGGACAAACTATGGAAGTAGTCAAATTGGTAATGGAAAGTTATATTCTTATTTATTTGTACCAAAAGAGGTTTTTCGTTATGAAGCATATACAGAAATTTATTTGACTATGGAAAAGGATCAGGAGGATATCGTTTATTCCAACTCATATCAAGAAAAAAGTAATGAGATGCTTGATGAGATTGAAAGTATTCAAACAGCGCAAGAGGATCAAAGATATGAAGAACTGACTGCACCAATTCAAGAACAACTGGAACAACTGACTTTGGCTAATCAAATGATGCCTAATCCTACTTATCAAGAAAATATAGATACTTTAAATGATGCACTATCTGAAATTGGAGAGAGTACATGGATTATCAGTGATCGCTATGATGTAGTAAGTGGATATAAAATATTAGAAATGCAGTATGATGAAGTTCAAATTATTGCGAACACTATCCCATTTTTCTTCTTAATTGTCGTTCTTTTAATGACTTCTAATACGATTATGCGTATGATTACAGAAGAACGTAGTGAAATGGGAGCAATGACTTCGATTGGAATTTCGAATCGTAAGATTGTGAATCACTATGTAATTTATATTTTATCAAGTACTGCATTTGGAACAATTCTTGGTTATTTATTTGGAAGTTTCCTATTAACTCCATTATTTTATAGTTGCTTTCCAGTATCTATGCCAGCAATGCCATATGAATTTCAAATTCCATTATTCTTAATTCTTTTAGCAGGTTTTTCTATATTAATGCTTCTAGTTACAATTTATTCTTGTATGAAAGTATTTCGTATTGCCCCTGCAGATTTATTAAGACCACCGGCACCAAGAAGTGGTAAGACTATTTTATTAGAGCGTATTCCTATCTTATGGAAGCATTTATCGTTCTCTTGGAAGATTACTATTCGTAATATTTTCCGCTATAAAAAACGTGTTATTATGACATTAATCGGTACTGCTGGTTGTACTTTCTTAATTATGATTGGATTTGGTATTCAAGATAGTATCGATGGAGTGGGAGAAAAACAATATGAAGATATTGTTACCTATGACAATATGATTGTTCTAAATCAGAATATGGAAGAAATCACGGATGATATGGAGGAAGCTCTCGCTACAAAAGTAAAAGATCCAATATTGGTAAGTCAGACGATTTATCAAGTTCATACAACAAGTGATGATATGGATGCTTATGTGTTAGTACCAAATGATACAGATCAAACATTCTATCAATACTTTACATTACGAAGTGATACGGATGGAAAAAGAAAAAAACTAGATGATCATCAAGTATTTGTTACAACACAGATTGCCAATCGTTGTGGCATTCAAGTAGGAGACGATATTACATTAGAAGATGATCTTGGAAATACGTATCAAGTACAAGTAGGAGAAATTATTGAAAACTATGTTTCCAACTATATCTATATGTCAAAAGAGTTATATGAGAAGACATTTGATAAGACTTGGAGTGGAAATATGATTTTCTCTTTGAATCAAGATGATGTGAATGAGGAAGAAATTGCAAATACACTTTTAGATCGTAGTGAAGTGCTAAGTGTTCAATTCTCAAGTAATTTATTAGAAGATGTCAATAGTGGAATTAGTGGATTGAACTATGTCATCTTTGTTTTAATCATTATCGCATCTTTACTTGCGTTCTCTGTCCTTTATAATTTAACTTCTATTAATATCAGTGAAAGAATTCGAGAGATATCTACATTAAAAGTATTAGGATATACAGATAGAGAAACCAAGAGATATATTTACCGTGAAACAATGATAATGGTAGTATTTGGAATTATTTTAGGACTTTTGATTACACCAGCGACACATCATTACATTATCAATTTACTACAAAA
>CALVJU010000056.1 GCA_944332375.1 uncultured Bacilli bacterium | reverse complement strand
CAACAATATTGCTTTCTATGTTTTGTATTTTAGTTTCATATACAATTTCACAGTTACATTTTTCATAAAACTTATGATTACAAGATTCATCTGTCAGTATTTGAATTTTCTTTAATCCATCTTCTTTGGCAAGTTTAAAAATTTCTAACAATAGCTTTGTTCCTATTCCTTTATTTTGATATTCTTTTTTTACAATTAATATAGATATTTCTCCATCAAATTTCTTTTCTATTTCTTTTGGTGCATAATATCCATAATTTTCATCATACTTCTTTATCGCATCTTTATTTTTTATCTTTTTGCTATTCATTAATCTGTTTTTTACTATTTTTGCTAATTTTTTTCTTATTAAATGATTTTTAGAATTCCATTTAGCATATCCACAAAATCCTATAAGCTCACCATTTTCTTTATATGTAATAATCTTTTCGCTGTCTTCTAATATCTCCATTAAATATATCCAAGCACATATATTTCCTTCAGCTCCAGATTCTTTTTTTCCTAAATTCCACTCTTTACCTAATATATCAACTGCTTGTCGCATTTCTTTTATATTCATTATCTTCTCCTACTTTTATTTACTTTTCACATATTATCATAATAATAAAAAGTTTTCAATGTATACATTTTTCAAAAATTGATAATGGCTGAATTTTGACCAACTTACAAAATGATGGTATAATTAAGTTTGAACATATTTTAATTCCAAGAAGCAATTACATCTTGGTTTAAAAAATTCTGGACAAAATATCAGTAACTATTAACAAAAAATTTATCATCAAGGAGGCACATTATGGCAAAGGTAAAATTTGAAAGAAAAAGTACTCATGTTAGTATCTCTGAAATAGGAATAAAAGAACATAATAGCAACTATGAAAAAAGATTTGCTGAACATATGAAACAAGTAATTGATTCAGGTTCAAAGACATATAATCTTACTTCAAAAGAAACTTTTGATATGTATAGTTGTCCAGAGATTATGGAAAAGGAAGAGCTTTGACTCTTCCTTTTCATTAGATAAGATAATATCAAAAAAGATTGCAAAAATCGCAATCTTCTTTGCCTTGAACATATTTTGGGCTTTAAAATCAAATAATTTTTATTGTTACAACTAGTTCTCTTGAACCCTCATAAACATAACAACCAAAACCCTTTCTTTCTAATGATTCACAATAAGGTTTGATAGCGAGAATATCTTCGTCTTGAAATTTGCATAGTTCAGTACCAATATATCTTTTTCTTTCAATATATTCGGTAAAAGGTGGATCATTATAATTCTCCTCTTCATATTCTTTTCCATTTCTTCCAGAAAGATAAGGTGAAATTCTAAATTCAACATTTTGAAAGTCATCACTTAATTCTGTTATGAAAATTCCAAGTTCTGAAACACCTATCATCTTTGACCATTCATGATTTCTATACATCTTTTCAAATTCATCCCGAACTTTTGAGATGAATATGTCAGTTGCATTATCAAAGATTTCTTCTTCGTGAGAATTATATTCTCTTATAACATCCTGTAAAGTTTTTGCATTCATATATGTCCTCCTATAAATAGCCCATAGTCCAAGATTTATATGTAATTCATATTAAAGTATATCATATTTTACATAATATTTCAAATTATACTTTCTTTTGAAATTCTATCAATTAATTTTTAAATTATGTCCTCTGTTTTAGGTCTATATTTGAAGTTGTCTCATCAAATATATAAACCATTGAATTTTTTTGACACTTTTGTCACTTTTTTTCAATTTAAGTATATATAATATTTTAGAATTTTGCTTATCATATTATAAATTTATTTTTTATCATATCCACTTTACCATCTTTTAAATAGATAATCTTATCGGAATTTTCAATTGTAGACTTCCTATGAGCAATTATAATTACTGTACTTTCTTTTGTAATTCTATCAATTAATTTTTGTATTCTATCTTCTGTTTTCAAATCTATATTTGAAGTGGGTTCATCAAATATATAAATATTTGCCTTATGCAGAATTGCCCTTAAAAACGCAATCATTTGCAACTGACCATAAGATAATTTAGATTTTGATATTTTTTCATCTAATCCATTTTTAAATTTGTTTAACGTATTTTCAAAACCAATCTCTTTTGCTGCTGTCCTTATTTGCTCATCTGTTATATTTTCATCACCAAGTACAATGTTATTTTTTAAAGTATCTTCCAAAATATATGGTGTTTGTGATATATATGAAATATTTTTTCTAATATCTTTTATCCTTATTTTCGTTATATCTTTTCCTCCAATTAAAATTCTTCCTTTTTGGAATGGATATAATCTCATTAAAATATTCATCATTGTTGTTTTACCTACACCTGTTTTTCCTGCTATTGTTACTTTACTGCCTTCTTTTATAATAAATGAAATATCATTTAATACTTTATTATCTCCATATTGCATATATACATTTTCAAATTCTATATCTCCTTTTAAATCTTCATCCTTCTCACCTTTTTCAATATCTTCTATTCCACTTTCTTTTAGTAATACATTAATTCTTTTTAATGACATAAATGATGACTGGATTTCTTCTAATTGCTCAAATATTTCGGTTAATGGTGATCTACAATCTTTGATATAGTTTATTACTAGGTATATACTTCCTAATGAAATAAAACTATTTATATTAAATACATATTGCAGTATAAAGTAAATTGCCAATGACTGTATAGTGATTGATAATGGATATATAAAGCTTTCTATAAATATAAATTTTTTTCTATATATGTATTCTTCATCTAATGTTTTATGTATTTTCTTTTCAGTATTTTTTTGTAAACCAAATAAATAGGTTAGTTTGTTTTTATTATACATTTCAGAATACTGTCTATTTTCTTTATCTCTTTTATTTAAAATACCTCTATTAGCTTTTGCAGTTTGATGTATAAACATAAATGAAATTATTGCTGTGATAATCATTGCAATACAACCTATAATTGCTAATTTTACATCAGCCAAAAACATAAATATTACCATTAAAGCAATATATAAAACATCATTTACTAATACTTGCAAAGTTCCTAAAAATAATGATGATACATTATCTATATCTGCTGTTAATCTTGTATATATTTCTGAAGAATTATATTTTTGATATGTTCCCATATTCCATTTTAAAACATGACAAAATAGTTTTTCTCTTAAATCTTTTAATATTTTTGACATAGCTTTATTTATTACTGTATTTCTTAAATCTTTTGATATGATAAGAAAAATATGCACAGTCACATATATAATTGTTAGATTTCTTAAAA
>CALVJU010000055.1 GCA_944332375.1 uncultured Bacilli bacterium | reverse complement strand
ATTTCTCTAAAGTAAATTGGTAACGATAGCAATGAGGGTACACCTGTTCCCATCCCGAACACAGAAGTTAAGCTCATTCACGCCGACGATAGTTTATCGCGAAAATAGGTAGTTGCCAATTTTTTTTTGCTTTTTTTAATTTGATAATAATCTTTGTGATTATTATTTTTTTATTGCCTGTTTTCTTTAACTATGATATATTTTTTATAGGAGGTATTGATAATTATTGCTTAGTGTATAGTGATTTCAATCATTTGCTTAATTAAGGAGTCTAGATAATATGAAAAATTATAAAAAAAGAATAATTGATGAATATTATAATATTTTACCTAGTTTAATTGATTCTTTTACCGAATATTATGGTGAAGAAAATAGATGTAAAATAGAAAATCTAATAAATAATTTAATCGTTGTTTTTTGCGAGAAAAATATTGGTACTGAAATGTTTCAGAAAAAATCAATAAAATATTATAAAAAATATTTAAGTGTAAAAAATAATAGTGGTTCAAATCAGAATAGTGAAATTGAATTAAAAGCATTTTTAAATTTTTTATATTATAGTTCTCTATCAAAATTTAATAGTTTAAAAAAAAGTATCATTATAACTAGTAATGTACCTCTTAGTGAACAACTTATATATAATGTCGAAAATACTGATATCCCGGATGCTTCCGGATTTGCTAACATGGTTAATGGTGTTGAATATATCGCATTATATGGATGTGGAATTAAAATTTTAGCACTAATTCATGAAATAAATCATTTGTTAAGCAAAGGATATTTATCTAGTAAATTTGATGATAAAAAAGAATTATTTTATGGTTTTGATAATTCAGGAGATTTTATTTATGAAATAATAAACGAATATATTTCTCTAGATATATTAAAAATATTTAAAACGAAAGTTGCTACTTCTAATCCCCTATTAGATTTTAATACTAATACTGGGTATATTGATTTAGACTCTTGCTCAAAATTTGTTATAAAAACCATGTATATAATTTATTATAACGCTATTAAGGAATCCCTTATTACAGGAAAAGGATATAAAATACTTAATATAATTGGAAAAGAAAATTATCAGAATATGAATGCAATTTTGTTAAATGCATATGATAATTTTATAAAAATTAAAAAGAAAAATCCACAAGTGAAACGAGAAAATATTATCCTTACTCAGAAATTTCAAGAAATGATAGACCGTATGAAAACTATGTTAGCACTTCGGTTTGAAGAATATGAAAAACGAAATGATTCAATTAGAAAATGATAAAATGAGCATGTTTATTTCTATTAGTAAACAATAATAAAATTGGGTGTTTTTTATAAAATGTGGATACCCTTAAAAAGTTGCAAGTGAAATGAAAAAATAAAAACTTCAGTGCTCAATTTAAAATGGCAAAAAGAAACTATCATAAGATAGTCATATTTTTTTCTTTTTTGTTTAATTATCATTGTTATCTTATTTTATCTGATGTACAATATTGTCATGGGCAATTAGCTCAACTGGATAGAGTGTCTGGCTTCGAACCAGAAGGTTACGGGTTCGACTCCTGTATTGCCCGCCATATTGACTTAAAAAATTCTTATTAAAAGAGTTTTTCTTTTTGTATAAACTGATAATATTAACTGATACTGATTGTAAAAAATAGGAAAATTTATTATAATGAAGATGGTGATAGAAATGGAATATAAATTTACATCAAAAAACGAAATGAATACAATCGAATTAGCGCAAAACTTCGAATCAGAAAAATTTCCAAATATGATTATTTGTTTGAATGGAGAACTAGGAAGTGGAAAAACCGTATTTACAAAAGGGATTGCCAATGCTCTTGGTATTAAAGAAAGTATCACTTCTCCTACTTTTACAATCATAAAAGAATATGAAGGAGAACTTCCTTTATATCACATGGATGTATATCGCTTAAACGGAAATGTAGAGGGTACTGGAATTGAAGAGTACTTCACAAAAGGAGGAGTTGTAGTCATCGAATGGGCAGATACCATTCAAGATATTCTTCCAGAAGAACGTTTGGATATTAAATTTAAACTAGTAGAAGGAAATGAGAATACCCGTGTTTTAATCTTAAAACCACATGGTCAAAAATATGAAGAATTATGTGAGGCGGTATTATGATCAAGTTTTTGATTGATACTTCTTCTTCCAATATTATATTAGGTCTTTATCAAGACAATCAACCCATAAAAGAAATCATAGAAGAAAACGATCATCAACTATCTTCTCGTATCTTTCCTCTCATTGATCAATTATTTCATAGTGCGGAAAAAAAGGTAGAAGAAGTAGATGAAATTGTCGTTGTCAATGGACCTGGTTCCTTTACTGGAGTTCGTATTGGTGTCACCATTGCGAAAACATATGCTTGGTCACTAAAGAAAAAAATCATTCCAGTATCTGAATTACAGGTTATGGCATCAACAAAAACAGATACTGATTATCTGATCCCTATGATTGACGCAAGAAGAAATTGTGTCTATGCGGGAATCTATGATCATAATTTAAATACAGTACTGAGTGATCAATATCTTTCTATCGAAGATTTAAAAAAAGAAGTAGAGAAACTAGATGGAAGCTATACTTATCTTTGTGATACGAAATTAGACCAATTAGATGATTGTATTCCTTCTCATCCAAATCTCAGTAAAGTATTAAAATACCACGAAAACGATGTTGGAATCAATCCTCATCAAGTCAATCCAAATTATTTAAAGAAAACAGAAGCAGAGGAAAATTTAAATAAATAACATGAAAATAGAACTGCTCACAAAAGAAAACGATTCACAATATCGTCAACTTCTTGATCATTCTCATGAAAGACCTGACTCTTTGGAAACAATCTGTTCCAATCCTTTTCGTTTTTGTTATCTTGTGATAGAAGACCAACAAGCAGTTGGTTATATAGACTTTTCAATCATGTATGAACACGCGGAATTGAATCAAATCTTTGTTTTAGATTCTTATCGAAAAAGAAAAATCGCAACCAAACTGATGAATCATATGTTGAACCTATGTAAAGAAAAACAGTGTGAAAATATTACTTTAGAAGTACGGATTGATAATGACATTGCGATTTCCCTTTATGAGAAATTTCAATTCAAAAAAATAGCGATTAGAAAAAATTATTATCAAACAAAAGATGCATGGTTGATGGAAAGGAAGATGTAAGTTGAAATCAATGTATATATTAGCAATTGAATCTAGTTGTGATGAAACAAGTGTCTCTATTATCAAAGATGGTTATGAAGAAATAGCGACAATTGTTTTAACACAAATCGATATTCATAAATTATTTGGAGGCGTTGTCCCTGAAGTAGCAAGTAGACATCATATCGAAAACATCACAATCGTATTAGAAGAAGCATTAAAAAAAGCAAATATGACAATGGATGAGATCGATGCCATCGCCGTTACTTATGGACCTGGTTTAATTGGTTCTTTATTAATTGGCGTACAAGCCGCCAAAACACTGGCATATATCCATCATAAACCACTCATTCCCGTTCATCATATCGCAGGTCATATTTATGCGAATCGTTTAGTAGAAGAGATGAAATTCCCATTACTTGCCCTTGTTGTCAGTGGTGGTCATACAGAACTCATCTACATGAAAGAAGACTATTCCTTCCAGAAAATTGGTGGTACTTTAGATGATGCGGTGGGAGAAGCTTATGATAAAGTAGCCCGTGTCATTGGACTTCCATATCCAGGAGGACCAGCCGTAGATCAACTTGCTCATCAAGGTAAAGATACTTATGACTTACCAATTCCACTCGATGATGATACTTATGACTTTAGTTTTAGTGGATTAAAAAGCGCAGTGATCAACTTAGTACACAATGAACAACAACGTGGTCATGAGATCAGAAAAGAAGATTTAGCTTGTTCTTTTCAAAATAGTGTAGTTGAAATCTTAACTAAAAAGACAATGAAAGCTTTAAAAGAATATCAAGTAAATCGTTTGATTGTAGCTGGTGGTGTTGCAGCAAACAAAGGACTACGTGAAAAACTCCAAGAACAATGTCAAAAAGAACAAATTCATTTGGTTATTCCACCAATGAAATATTGTACAGATAATGCCGCAATGATAGGTGCAGCAGCTTACTATGCATATCAAAAAGGAAAGATTGCGGATCTTTCTCTGAATGCCAAAGCAACCGGAGAATTAAAATATGAAAAGGTATCAAATTCTAGCAGCTGATGCCTTTTTTCATATAAAAAAAGACGAGAACACTCATCTTTTATTAGAAAATATTTGGTATGATAAACATTGTAATAATGAAAACAACCAAATATACAAGTGCATAAACATATCCAACATAATTCTTATCGATTTCTGTTGTATAACGGAATCCCTGTATCATATAAACACTAGAAAGTACAAGACCGCACATTAAGAATAATAACATGAGTTGTGTAGATACATACATAAAGATCATTGTTACAATCATAGTTGCAGATACAATCACGGAACTAATTCCTAAGTAAGCAATCATCTTTTGAAACGTTGTTTTTCCTTGGAATAATTTATCCACAATCAGATAGAATAAACCAGCAATTACAACATAAGTGGCAATGACTGTTACAAAAGAAGTAAAGAAGATACGAGCGTATGGGATATCAACTGTTCTTTCTATCATGAAATAACTATATTGATTGGTATATGCTCCAAATAATTCTTTAGATCCTAAACAACAGAACAAAGCAATGAAAATCGCATTGATTCCAAGAAAGATCAAAGAAAGGGTTACTTTTTCTTCTTCAATTACTTCTTTCATAGTATCGATTGGTTTGGTAAACATTCCTTTGATCGTAGTAATCATTTCTTCTGGTTGAAATGTTATTCCTTTCTTTTCTTCCATTTGTTCCTTTCCATCTTTACAATTTGGACATGCTCCATCTACTAATTTTGCTCCACACTTGGTACAAAACTTTGCCATATTCATCCCTCCTTAAAAATATCTTGAAAAATAAGTTGGCAAACTACTTACATCTACTAAATGATACGTATCTTCTACAAAACTATAAGAAACATAAATTCCATCAGAAGAAGAACTTGTTCTTTCTTTTGTCTCTCCATCTTCTTCATAAGAAATGGTATATTCATAGGAAACAGATAAATACATCGTGAAATATCCATTTTCATCTAATTCCATATTACGAATCTCTGCTTCTTGAAAATCAATTTTCTTTAGTGTGATAGAACGAGAAGACTGAATTTTTTCTTCTGCATCTTCATATTCCTCTTTTAAATCATCTAAGTTGATTCCTTCCCCTTCAAACTGAGATTGGATATCTGCAAAAGCCTTTTGATCGATAATTCCCTGATAAAATGTAGATAGATCTTTCTTGGCTTGATCTGTCAACTTTTTTTTCTCTTCCTCTGTCAAATGATCTTCATCAAAGTGAATGGTCTCAGAATTAGAGTAACTATTGACATCTAATTCATCTTCTAAAGTGATTCCAATTGGAAGTTCAATTTTCATTTGATAAGACATAGAAAATAAAGCTGGTAGTACATAAACATCCATTGTCGAAGTACTTTTTTCTTGATCGATATATTTTTGATCAACTTTTATTCCTTCTAATGTAATTGTTGAGTCTTTTAAGACAGTGAGTTCGAAGTCTTCTTTGGTTTCCAATGTATCATTAGCAATCTTCCAGTTATCAAAGAAGAAATATTTATTTTTCTTGTCTTTTGTGAGAAGAATTTTGGCAGTAGAATCACCTGTTTTTCCTTTTTCTGTATAAGTAATTGTTACTGTCATAGAAAGACCACTATCACTTATCGATGTATCTGTGACTTTATAGTTTGTGATTTCTGGTTCCTCTTTCTCTTCTTCTTTTTGACGATTGATGATTTTCTCAAATACTGCTTTTGTTGTAAATTCACTCTTTTCAATATCTAAATAAGAATATAATTGATCCGCATCATAGTTGATATTGGCTTCAAAATATTCTTTTGCGATTCTCTTTGGATCAGTTAAGATATTTCCAATAATATAGAGTATTATGAGAATAAGAACAACAATGACACCTATGATGATAGAGATTTTTTTCTTCTTACTCATAGGCTTTTTTTCTTTTGGTGTTTTCTTTTTTGGAGTAGTTTTTTTCTTTTCATTTTCTTTGATTAATGGTTTTCCACATTCGGCACAGAATCTTGCATCTGCATCGTTTTTAAAACCACATTCACCACAAAACAACTGATATCATCCTCCTTTTTTACTCCTAATTATAGTTTAGTTTATTTTATGATATCTGTCAATTTTATATATATTCAAAAACAGAAAAAAAATACGAGAATTTGATTCTCCTATTTTCTTTATACTTGTTTTTCTGTTTCTTTTGTGATTTGGGAATTAATGAATTGTAGTGCGGAATCACTTGCCTGAAAGATTGTATCATATAGACAGTGTACTCCGGGTTCTACTTCCATGTAATATACTTCACTTAAATGGTGTTGTTTGTGATATTTGGCTGCTTGTTCAAATATTTTATTTTGGGTAGAGGGAGGCTGGTACCATTTCGTCCGCAATTCCTTGAACACAAAAATGGGAATATTGAGTTTGAAAAAAGCAGGGTAAAAAGAATTGCGAATTTGTTCTATCAGTGTATTTAATTTTGTTTTATTATTTTCTTTTAATGATTATAAGATCGATTGGACTTTTGTTTCCTCTATATTTGGGACAATGTCTAAAATTGCTTGTCTCATTTTTGGAACATCGATATTTTTTCCACTTTTCCCATGGTTTCGTAGATCAATGACTAGAAGGACTGCATCTTCTTTTAAACAATTACTGAAGTAGTCATAGTTACCTTGTTCTCGAAAGTGAGTAACTACTTTTCCCTCTGGTGTTTTTTTCACTTCTTTTACAACAAATTCATGGCGATCATATCCACCACTATGAAGAAAAATGATGAGATCTTTTGATGTTACATCTCCCATGATTGTTCCTTTGATGACCAATCCATCAGATATTTGAAATTGAATATTATCTTGCATAGTATCACCACTATTAGTGTATCATACTGAGTAGGGAAAGTGTTAAATAGCTTCTATACCATTGAATCTATATGTTTTCTCATAGTAATTGATAAAGCGAATCCTTATGTGGATGTGATTTTTTTGAGGGATGACATTCTGTAAGGAAGGAAAGATAACATGACGAGTGAAGGAAGAATAGAAAGTTCTGATAAATGAAAATGCACAAATAGAAGTTATATATGACAACGAAGATCTTTGATGAATTCAAAAAGCAATAGCTGATTTATTCAATGTGGCAGAAAATAATATTACATACCATTTACAAAATATATTGAAAAGTGGTGAATGAAATAAAGATTCAGTTACTCAAAAAATTAGAGTAACTGCTTCAGATGGGAATGTAATAACAGCAGAATGAACGATGGAACAAAATAATTAAGAATTTCCCGATGAAATAAAATATAAATTTAACGAATGGTTATTCCATATAAAAAAGGGGCAGTTACGAAATTAAATAATTAATTTCTAACAGCCCCTGCTTTTCAACATATAGAAAATAATACACAACAAAGTACTAATAAACAAATTACTAATAGACTAAATACTAAAGAACAAATAGATAAAGAAGATAAAGAGAATAATAACGATTTTGAAATGTTTTATAAATGACTATGAAAGAACCAGTATTTAAAATCTTATTGAGAAATGTTATAATAGTGTGTAACAAGAGAGGTGATATAAATGACTTTAAAACAACTTAACAATTTATTGTATGAATGTTATTCTAGTGAAACCTGTTATCCTAAGTTAAAAGATGAATGGACTATAGAAAATAAAACATTAGGTCATTGTGCTGTTACCTCTTTGATTGTAAATGATTACTTTGGTGAAAAGATTGCAAAATGTAATGTACAAGGAATTAGTC
>CALVJU010000054.1 GCA_944332375.1 uncultured Bacilli bacterium | reverse complement strand
TTATTTATGTTATTTGGAACATTTAAGATAAAAAGTAAAGTGATTAATAAGCTGGCTTCTTTAACATTAGGAATATACATTATACATGAAACGTCAGCGGTTAGAGATCATATATATCAGTGGTTAGTGCTTGATCAAGTGACAAATTATGAAAAATCAGTCATCCTGATTGCGTTTATTGTAGCATTTGTTATTTTCTTTGGAAGTGCAGTGATCGAAGCTATAAGACAATTACTATTTAAGTTACTGTCTAAACTAAAAAGTGTTCAGAAATTAGAAAATAAGACGCTTTCTTTTATTGGTGCAATTATTGATATTAAATAGATAGTTAGAAACTGTCTCCGCGACAGTTTCTTTTCTTTCTTTTTTTCTGTATAATATCATTAGGAAGTGAGAGAGATGAAGAAAGTATCAATATTAGCTTTACATTTAGGATATGGTGGAATTGAAAAAGCAGTTGCTACACTAGCTAATACCTTGTGTACTTCTTATGAGGTAGAGATTGCCTGTATTTATCAACTCCAGGAAGAGCCTGCGTTTCAAATTGATCCAAAAGTAAAAGTCACTTATTTAATCAAAGAAAAACCAAATCGAGAAGCATGGTTATCTGCATTAAAACAGGTAAAACCAATTACCTTTATAAAAGAATCATTTTATTCGGTAAAAACTTTATATTATCGTAAGAAAAAGATGGCTTCTTATATCAAGCAATCTGATAGTGATATCATTATTGCTACTAGATATTTTTTAGATCGATCATTAGGAAAGTATGGAAAAGCAACTTGTTTTAAAATTGGATGGGAACATAATCATCACCATGGCAATCAACGTTATGAGAAAAAGATTGTAAAGTCCAATCAAAAGTTAGATGCGCTCGTATTGGTATCACAAGATTTAAAAAAAGATTATCAAGCAAAATTAAAAACATGCCGTTGTGTTTATATTCCTAATAGTATTGACGATTATCCAGAAATACCATCTGATCTAACCCAGCATCACTTGATCTCTGTAGGTAGGTTATCGAAAGAAAAAGGATTTTTCGATTTAATTCAAATATTTGAGAAGATTGTCTCATCTCATCCAGATTGGAAATTAGATATTATCGGTGATGGAAGAGAAAGAGAACATTTAAAATCTTATGTAAAAGAACATCATTTAGAAGATTCTATTATTTTTCACGGTTTTCAAGGAAAAGAGTATATTAATCAAAAATTGTTATCTTCTTCCATTTATCTAATGACTTCATATACAGAATCTTTTGGTATTGTATTAATAGAAGCAATGAGTTATGGTTTACCGACAATTGCTTTTGATTCGGCAGAAGGAGCAAGAGAGATTATTGAAGATGGGAAAAATGGCTTTTTGATTTCTGATCGTGATCAAGAAAAATATATTCAAAAAGTAGAACAGTTAATGGATAGTCAAACATTACGTCAAAAATTAGGAACAAATGGAAGAAAAGATGTGAAAAAATTTACCAAGGAAGAGGTCGGAAAAATTTGGTTTGATTTTTTGGAAAGGGGGAAGTAATATGTCATATTCTGTAAGATTACTCGCATACAATAAAGAAAATTTATGGAAAGTTCACTATATGGATGGGATGATTTCTCCTGAGGGAGAGTTTTATGTGATTGCAGAACGTGGAGATATGGACACTAGGCATGATGATTTTGCTGAGGGATATTTATCCATTAAGAAAAACATCAATGTAAAAAAGTATTATGAAGAATATAAGGATATGCATCCAGAATTCAATTCTATTAGATTTTCTTATAAAGATGTATTGATCATTTATTTGGATTTGTAAATTATGAATATACGAATGGTCATGTAGAAATTGAAGTGCCAAATCCGAAATATCGAAAATGGCACATTACTTACAAACAGTTTGAACTGTTAGAAGCTTTAAGAGAACTCAATCATGATCATCCATCGGATTTGCTGCAAGCACTTCGTTACGAGAAGGGAATGGAAGAGTATCAATATTTCTACGGAAAAGCTGTATCACATTGGAAAAGAAAATAGTTTTCTTTTTTTGTTTCAAAATACAAATTATATGGTATCATTATGATAGGTGAAAACATGAAGGATAGTTATTATAAGAGTCAAAAAGAAACATTAGAAACGTTAAATGCACCAATGGAAGGATTATCAAAAAAAGAAGTAATGAAAAGACAAGCTGAACAGGGAAGAAATGAATTACATTCAAAAAAAGCACGAACGATTTTTGATATGCTTTTAGAACAGCTAACAGATAAGATGATTATTATTTTATTTATTGCCTCTATTTTATCTTTTTTCCTAGGAGAGACGTTAGAAGGAATTGTAATTTTAGTGATTATTTGTATTAATGCAACAGTGAGTATTATTCAGGAGAAAAAGGCCGCTGATGCGATTGCTGCACTGAAAAAGATGAATGCTCCTTATGCTTATGTATTACGAAATCATGAAAAAGAGAAAATACCAGTTGCAGAATTAGTGACTGGAGATATTGTTTATTTAGAAGATGGAAATATTGTCCCTGCAGATATTCGTCTATTAGAAGAAAGACAATTAACAGTAGATGAATCTTCACTTACTGGAGAAAGTGTACCGGTAGAAAAGGATAGCCAAAAAGAACTTAAGAAAGATACTCCATTAGCAGAACGTACTAATATGGTATATTCTTCTACCATTATTACTTATGGTAGTGGTTTAGGAGTCGTTACTGCAATTGGTATGGATACGGAAGTAGGAAAAATTGCCCGTATGTTAGATAGTGAGGAAGAACTAGAAACACCTCTAAAAAAGAAATTAAACAAAGTAGGTGGAGCACTTAGTATTGTTGGAATCTGTATTAGTATCTTAATCTTTATTATTGGATTATGTTATGGAAAAGATGTAACAAGTCTTTTGATGATTTCCATTTCTCTTGCGATTTCAGTCATTCCAGAAGGTCTACCAGCAACTGCTACGATTGTTATGGCACTTGGTGTAGAGAGAATGACAAAGAAAAATGCTTTGGTAAAAAAATTACCTGCAGTAGAGACGTTAGGAAATGCGAGTGTTATCTGTACAGATAAAACAGGAACATTGACAGAAAATAAAATGACAGTGACGAAGTTACTCCAATATGAAGAGATTGTTTCTGGGACAGAAGAAATGCCAAAGACAATCTCAGAAGATTTGATTCATTGTATGGTGTTATGTAATCATGCGACGATAGAAGAAGAAAAAACAATTGGAGATCCCACAGAGGGAGCACTATTGGAGTTTGCGAAAAAACAAAAGTTTGATGTGAAAAAGATCAAAAAAGAGTATCCTATCTTACACGAGCAACCATTTGATTCTATCCGTAAACGTATGAC
>CALVJU010000053.1 GCA_944332375.1 uncultured Bacilli bacterium | reverse complement strand
GAAATATCCAACACATAAGAATTATCTAAATTTAAAATCGCCAAATCTTTTTTCGTATGATTTTGAAAAATACGTTTCTTTGTTTTTAAATAATTTTCAAAACTTCCGTTAAAATCTAAATGAACTTCACTTAAATTGGTTACAACACTCACATCTGTTTTCAATTGATATAAATCATATAATTGATGATCAGAGATTTCCAAAACAAGAAAATCCCCCTCTTTGATATCAGAAACAATCTCACAAAGCGGTGTACCAATATTTCCTGCCAAATGAACAGGCAATCCTTGTTCTTTCATCAATTCATATATAATAGTAACTGTTGTTGTTTTTCCATTCGACCCTGTTACCCCAATAATTTTTACATTCTTTGGTAAATAGTGATACCCTACTTCTAATTCTCCAATCACCGGAATCTTTAATTTTTTTGCTTTTTTCAGTAATGGATGATCTCTTGGAATCCCAGGATTCTTTACAATGACATCATAAGTCTCATCCAATAACTCCATTGGTTCTTTGGTAATCGCAACTTCAACTCCAAGTTCATTCAACTCTTTTACTTTTTCTATCTCTTGTTCTTTGGAATCTGTTACAAGAATAGAACTAGCATGGGATGCGAGAAACTTACTTGCCGCATATCCACTTCGTGCCATTCCAAATACAAAGATCTTTTTATTATCAAACATGTTATCGCCTAACTTTCTTGTTCTTTACACTGCTCATAACTTGTCACACCAGATACAACATGAGGTTCTGATTCCTCATACCCCTTTACGACACAATAAGGATCATTCCAAATAAACAATTGGGCTTTTCCTAATGAATTATATGTAATTTCACCCTCACCTACGACAGTACCACTATGGTCTACTGCCGGATGAATCTCCCCACTTGTAATAACAAAGCCAGAAGTCCCATCTTCTGTATTTTTTGCCCTTGTCGCACGTAAATATCCATCTACACTAGCTAGAAAAGAATTCTCACGTGATTCTGCGATCTTATCCTGTACTAATGGTACAGTAATTACTACAATTATGGACAGTATAATCAGTACTCCTAGTACTTCTACTAACGTAAAACCCTTTTCATTTTCTCTCATATTTTTTACCTCACATGTTTATTATAAACGAAAACAATCGTTTCGTAAAGTATCAGTCTATGATTTTTAGTGAATCTATGATATAATAATTTTATTAGATAGGAGGAAGAAACATGGAAATAAAACAATTGACAAACGAAGAATTTTCAAATTTCGTCGATCATTTTACCCCTTCTTCATTCTATCAAACTTCCGAATATGCCCTGATTATGAATCATCAAAACTATGATAGTATTTTAGTAGGTGCTGTAGAGGAAACAAGTATTATTGCAGCCAGTTTAATTTTAATTGAGAAAGTAGGATTGTTCAAATATGCTTATGCGCCAAGAGGATTTCTCATCGACTATAAAAATTTAACGATATTAACAGAATTTACAAAAAAATTAAAGAAATTTTTAAGTAAATTAGATGTGGTTGCGGTAAAAATATGTCCAAGTATTACTTATAAAATATACGACTTAGTCAATAATACTGTAGAAGTCAATCCTGATTATCAACTGATGTTCGAAAACTTAAAACAGACAGGATATTTCCATATGGGTTATAATAATTTATTTGAAAGCTATAAACCTCGTTTTGAAGCTGTAGTACCTTTAAATAAACCATATTATGAACTCTTTCAAAACTTCAAAAAAGAAATGCGCACTAAAATCAGAAGTGCAGATCGAAACGGTGTACAAATCTATCGTGGAACTATCGATAATGTAGAATACTTATACATGCAGACAAGAAAAAAATATCACAAAGATATTGGTTACTTCAAAGACGCATATGAGTTTTTTGATCGAAACCAGAAAGTAGATCTCTATTATGCGAAATTAAATACAGAAACTTATCTAAAAGTTTGTAAACAAGAGTATGAAGACTTAGAAGCAAAAAGTCGTCAGATCAATCAACAAGTATTAGTTACAAAAGACGAAAAGAAAGAAAAAATCATCAGTAGAAAAATAGAAATTGATAAACAGTTAGCGAATGCGAAAAACGATTTAGTGTATGCGACAAAACTGTTAAGAGATTTTCCAACAGGAGTCGTAACTGCATCAGCAATGTTTGTCAAACATCAAAATCAAATTTTCTTATTATCAGATGGACATGATAAACGATTTAAAAAATTCCATTCCAAACATTTACTGATTTGGAAAGTGATTGAAAAGTATGCACAACTTGGATATCAAAATGTATATTTAGGTGGTGTTGTCAATCCGACATTAAAAGAAAATAATAGTTATATGGGACTAACAACATTTAAGAATGGATTTCATCCAAAATTCTTAGAATATATTGGAGATTTAGAACTGATTACAAACAGTCCAAAGTATTTTATTTATAGGCAGACTTCCCCATTAAGAAGTTTTAAAAAGAAAAAATGATGTTTCGTGCATCATTTTTTTCATGGTCAAAAAAAAACAGAGCAAATACTCTGTCTTTTATTATTCAATAATGTCTGAAACGTTTCCAGCACCAACTGTTCTACCACCTTCACGAATAGAGAACTTCGTTCCATTTTCGATAGCGATAGGAGCAATTAATTCAACTGTCATTTCTACGTTGTCACCAGGCATAACCATTTCAACTCCTTCTGGAAGTTCAATGATTCCTGTAACGTCAGTAGTTCTGAAGTAGAATTGTGGACGATAATTTGAGAAGAATGGAGTATGACGTCCGCCTTCTTCTTTGCTTAATACGTATACTTGTGCTTTAAATTTCTTGTGAGGTGTTACTGAACCTGGTTTAGCAAGAACTTGACCACGTTCTACATCTTCACGAGCAATTCCACGAAGTAATACTCCGGCATTATCTCCTGCTTCAGCAAAGTCTAATTGTTTACGGAACATTTCAATTCCTGTAACAACAGTCTTTTGCGTTGGTTTTAATCCAATGATTTCAACTTCATCGTTTAATTGTAATTTACCACGTTCAACACGTCCTGTAACAACAGTTCCACGTCCAGTGATTGTAAATACGTCTTCGATTGGCATTAAGAATGGTTTATCTAATTCTCTTGTTGGTTCTGGAATCCATTCATCAACAGCATCCATTAAATCTAAGATAGCTTGTTCATACTTAGGATCTCCTTCAAGAGCTTTTAAAGCAGAACCACGAATGATTGGAGTATTATCTCCATCGTATCCGTATTCACTTAATAATTCACGGATTTCCATTTCTACTAAGTCTAATAATTCTTCATCGTCAACCATATCACATTTGTTCATGAAAACTACCATACGAGGTACTCCAACTTGACGTGATAATAAGATGTGTTCACGAGTTTGTGCCATAGGTCCATCTGTAGCGGCAATAACTAAGATAGCACCATCCATTTGAGCAGCACCTGTAATCATGTTTTTAACATAATCAGCGTGTCCTGGACAGTCAACGTGAGCATAGTGACGTTTTTCAGTACGGTACTCAACGTGAGCTGTATTAATTGTAATACCACGTTCTCTTTCTTCTGGTGCTTTATCGATTGAAGCGTAATCTTCAAATTTTGCCCATCCCTTTTTAGAAAGTACATGAGTAATAGCAGCAGTTAAAGTAGTTTTTCCATGGTCTACGTGTCCGATTGTTCCAATGTTCATGTGAACTAAAGAACGATCAAATTTTTCTTTTGCCATAATAATTTTCCTCCTTTATTCATCTACATTTATTATTGTATAGAAAATCGCTTAAAATAGCAAGTATTTTTCTTATCTTTTTCACGATTTTACTATCGATGATTGTGCCAAATTCTTTTGGCTAACTCATATTTGTGAAAGAATAGAATTCTTTCTAAAACGTTCGTTCCAAGGGAAGTGTTTTTCTTCCCTCTTCGTCACGAACTTCTATCTATTACTAATTTCCACCATTTTTCTTAATGATTTCTTCAGCAATATTTCTTGGAACTTCTTCATAATGATCTAATTCCATAGTGAATGTTCCACGTCCTTGTGTATTAGAACGTAAACTTGTTGCGTATCCAAACATTTCAGCAAGTGGAACAGTTGCATTAATTGCAAGTGCATTTCCTCTTGATTCTTGACCAAGTGGACGTCCACGACGAGATGTAATATCTCCCATAACGTTTCCTAAGTATTCTTCAGGAACAACAACTTGAACTTTCATAATTGGTTCTAGAAGAACTGGTTTACACTTGTTCTTAGCTTCTTTTAATGCAAGTGAAGCAGCAACCTTAAATGCCATTTCACTAGAGTCTACTTCATGGTATGATCCATCATATAAAGTAGCTTTTACATCTACCATTGGATATCCCGCTAAAATACCACTCTTCATTGCATCTTGTAATCCTTTATCAACAACTGGAATATATTCACGAGGAACAACTCCACCGACAACTTGATCAACAAATTCATAACCTTTATCTGGATTTGGTTCAAACTTGATCCAAACATGTCCGTATTGTCCACGTCCGCCAGATTGTTTAATGTATTTACCTTCACATTCAGCAGCTGCTGTAAGTGTTTCACGGTAACTTACTTGAGGTTGACCAATATTTGCTTCTACATTGAATTCACGTTTCATACGATCTACAATGATATCAAGGTGTAACTCACCCATTCCAGCAATAATTGTCTGACCAGTTTCATGATCTGTTGTTGCTCTAAATGTAGGATCTTCTTCTGCCAATTTCTGAAGTGCGATTCCCATCTTATCTTGATCCGCTTTTGATTTTGGTTCAACAGCTAATTGGATAACTGGTTCTGGGAATTCCATTTGTTCTAGAATAATTGGCTTTTTCTCGTCACATAACGTATCTCCAGTTGTTGTATTTTTAAGACCTACAACAGCAGCGATATCTCCTGCATATACATCTGTAATTTCAGTACGTTTATTCGCATGCATTTGTAAGATACGTCCTACTCTTTCTTTCTTATCTTTTGTAGAATTTAATACATAACTTCCACTAGATAAGTGTCCAGAATAACAACGAATAAATGTTAAACGTCCAACGAATGGATC
>CALVJU010000052.1 GCA_944332375.1 uncultured Bacilli bacterium | reverse complement strand
TATGCTATTGCTTTAAAAAAGCATAAATAAAAAACAAGTTTTTGATAAAAGGATAAAAAAACCCCTTACCCCATAAAAATATGTGGTCTATTTAGTTTAATAATTGTCTATTAGTAAATATAAGGATAGATGAAATTAGAGTTCTTCCATTTGTAGTTAGATAATATTTATTTTTTCTAGCTACTTTTTTGATGATCCCATGACATTTGAGTTTATATAATAACCTAGTTGTTTTATTAATTATATACTTAGAATCACTTTCATCAAATATTTCTTTTCTGATAGATTTATTAGTAAGTCCATTTATTAAATATTTTCCGTTCGAAATGACTTGTAATAATTTAAGTGTCTCATTACTTAACAAATTGAATCCAGTAATAGTTCGATTATTTACTTCAATTTTTTCAGATACATTTTTAACTTCTTTTAAGGTGGGATTTTCTAAATCTATGTCTGGTAGTGCGTCAATGTATCTTTTAGTAATGGATTTACTAATTTCTACATACCTATAAAGATTAGATATACTTTTACCCATAGGTACCCATTCTTTGATAGTTTCTATTTTTTTATGTTCAACGATAACTTCTTTTTCTTTCATCACTTTAAAATCTCTAGGATTATTAATGGTTACTTCAATTCTTAAATTGTTTCCCTTATCATACATTTTAATTTGATTGTTATTAATTTTAAATTTTATTCGGTAACCTTGATACCTGTGTCTTAAATCGGAAACAATTTCGCCTTTAGTAAATTGATGAATCCTAGAAATGTTTCTACCAAAGAATGAATAAATATCTTCACTACTAAATGTAAAATATGTAGTTTCAACCAGTGTCTTATAAATATTTTCTAAATCTTGTCTAGATTTAAAATTAATGTCGGTCGCAAACTCGCATTGATCAATACACCAGTAGTATGAGGCAGAAAAAATTTTATTAATGTTGGGTAAAAGAGGGTTTAGTTGATTAATTAAATGGTCAAACGAATTGGAAATTTTTTGATTTAAAATATTATTGGCTAATTTTTGTGCTTTATCAAAATCTTCTATATAAGAAAACGAATTGTTATACATTTCATATTTAATATTATTTTTATCAAGAATTTTAGATAGGTATTCTCGACCGTTAATATAAATTTGAACATTATAAGGAAACCAAGTTTGAATTTTTAAATACATTAATCCAAACTTTTCATCGTTGTAATAAAAGTAATAATGTTTACATTTAGTTGGTTTTGATGTGACTTCTAATCTTTGAGTTTCATGGTTGGGTTTAACAGTCATAGTATTACATATTTCAACGGCAGATAAAGCCGCAATTAAACCTGTTTTGTTTTCTTTTTTATCTAATTCATTCATTACAATTTCATTTTTATCAATTTTACCAGAATTAAGATAAATGGTTGTACAGTTGTTATTTTTAATATAATCATCAATATGATCACATAGCAATTTCGTCTGAGATAAAGCAAACTTATCAAAATCTTTTAACTTCACATTATTTTGAATTAAATAATATAGAAATTGACGGTAATTACATAGTTGTAAAATATAACCATTAATAATCATTCTATCAAAAGTTTCCAAAACCCCATTGATTTTTTCTTTATTTTTTTGTATTATATTCATTGCAAACCTCCTTGGTAGTTATGCTTATTTGAAACTGGAACAGAGGATTTCATCCCGAGGTTCCGATATTTAGTAGCATAGACTACATTATGGCATAGACCATTTATATTTAAGTGTGTGTTAGAGCACGTAATAGTATTATACTGTTTTGGCAAACTATTTCAAGAGGGGTTTGCTTTTTTTGTTGTTTTAGTTGGTTAGGTTGCGGACGAAGTCTGCCGTATGTTATAATAACCGCAAAAAGGAAGTGTTTATAATGAAATTTTTAGTGACCGGTGGTGCAGGATTTATTGGAAGCAACTTTTTACATTATATGGTAAGAAAATATCCTGAAGACTATTTTGTGTGTGTGGATTCATTAACATATGCAGGTAATTATGACAATATAGTGACATTGGAAACTTATGATAATTTTAAATTTGTTTATGGAGATATAAGAAATGCTGATGAAATTAATTCGTTATTTTTACGTGAAAAATTTGATGTTGTAGTAAATTTTGCTGCTGAAACACACGTTGATACTTCGATAAAAAATCCAAATGCTTTTTTAGAAACAAATGTTTTGGGAACGGTTAATTTGTTAAATTCAGTTAAGAAAATGGAAACAATATACAAAGTTAAGCGTTTTCATCAAGTGTCGACTGATGAAGTTTATGGAGATTTACCTTTAGATAGAACTGATTTGTCTTTTGATGAAAATTCGCCATTGCACCCATCTAGTCCATATTCTGCTTCAAAGACGAGTGCTGATTTGTTTGTTTTAGCATATGCTAGAACTTATAAAATTCCAGTAACAATTTCTAGATGTTCAAATAATTACGGTGCATATCAATTTCCTGAAAAATTGATTCCACTAACAATTTTAAGAGCATTAAATAATGAAAAGATTCCTATTTATGGAAATGGGAAAAATGTTAGAGATTGGATCCATGTTAAGGATCATAATATAGGGGTAGATATGATTATTAGGCATGGCAAAAATGGGGAGGTGTATAATTTAGGTGGAAATTCAGAAAAAGAAAATATAGAAGTTGTAAAATCGATTTTAAAAATTTTAAATAAAAGTGAAGATTTAATAGAATATGTTTCCGACCGCAAGGGACATGATTTAAGATATTCAATGAATTATAATAAGGCAAAAATGATGTTGGGGTGGGAGCCTAAAATTGATTTTAAAGCTGGATTAAAAGAGACTATAAATTGGTATTTAAACAATAAAAAGTGGCTTGAAAATTTAGAAAATAGAAAGTCTGATATAAATGTTTGAGTATGTTAGTAATGATGAAAGATTATTATCAATTTATTATAAAATAGATGAAATGAATGAAACGACTAATTTTACATGGGCACATCATGGGTATAATCATATAAAGAATGTTTGTAATATTGCATTAGGTATATTGAAACAATTAAATTATGATGAGGAATTAATTGATGCTATAATGACAGCAATTTTTATGCATGATTTGGGGTGTGTGGCCGGTAAATCAAATCATAATATTAGAAGTTATGAAATTGCAAAAGAGTATTTTGAAAACGAAAAAATAAATTCAAAGTATATAGATGATATTTTATTATCTATTAAATATCATAATAATTATAGGTATTTAAACAACAAAATTGCTCCTGTTTTGAGGTTTGTTGATAAACTTGATCATACAAAAGAAAGAGTTACTAATGCTGGAAAGTCAGTAAAAGGTATGAAAGAATACTTATACATAGAAAAAATTATTATTGATATAAATGATAAATTAGTAATTAATTTTATTATAAGTAAAGGTTTTAATGAAACTGAATTCTTAGATTATTATTTTACAAAAAAAATAATAAAATCAATAAGATGTTTTTCTAAATATCTTAATAAGAGTTATGAAATATTATTTAATGGAAAAAAGCAAAATTTATAATTGTTATAGGAGTTGATAGCAATGAAATTACATTTTATCGGGACGGGAGCAATAGATGCTAGTCAAAGAAGTGCATGTACATTATTTAATGATAATATATTGATAGATGTTCCTAACGGAATAGTAAAGACAATAAAAGCTATGGGAATAAATATATTGGATATTAGGACTATTTTAATTACGCATCTTCATGGAGACCATTTTTTTGATTTGCCATTTTATATGATTGAAAAATATAATTCTGGCGACACAAGAGAAACAAAAATATATTGTCCTACAGGGGCAGAAGAAAAAATTAGGCAATTATTTGATTTAGGCTTTCCTGATTTTTATAACGAAGTTAAAGACAAAACAAATATAAATTTTTATGAAATAGGTAAAATTAAAGGGGAAGAAATAATGGAAAATGTTTATTTAACCTCATTGTTTGTAAATCATGGACGTCTAAAACCTGTACATGGTTATATTATAACTAGTGATAATGCAAGTGTTTCATTTACTGGCGATAGTAGTTTTTCTGATTCAATCGTAGAGTTAATTGATAATAGTGATGTGTCGGTGTTAGATTGTAGTTTACCATATGTAGGAAACGAAATGCATATGGGGTTAGATGATATTGTTAGATTATGTCAAAGATATAATGATAAAATGTTAATCCCTACTCATATGCAAGATGATACAAGAGAATTGGCGTTAATGAGGCCAATCAATAATTTATTTGTACCTAACGATGGAGATATTGTAGAAATAATCGAAAACAGAATTAAAGTAAAAAAAAACATTAATTTATTGCGTTAAAAAAAGTGTAGATTTTATAATATAAAATGGCCGATTTTGTACTAACAAATGTGGATTAGGACTGAAAAAGTCCTTTTTGTATAGGAATTATATTAACAAAAGTCATATAAAAAAGGGATCGTCTAACATTACTATGTATCATAATGCTTGAAATATAAAGGTAAATTTGCCACTGACGTGTTGTTGTCATACAGTCTTAACATGCTTGATATTCACACACGTAAGTACATAGATTTTACTTTTTACTATTATTTTAATATGTTGGACTTTGCGTCTGCGATTTGATACAATAAAAATAAAGAGGAGTGTGGTTTTTGTGAAAAAAAATCAAATTTTCATTTTATTGACAATTCTTTTTTTCCTCACAACAATGGTGAGTGTTGGATATATTCTATCGCAACAACCGAAGCAGGTAGAAGAAAAAGTAGTAAAAGAAGAAGAGGAAAAGGTATTAAATCCTGAAAGTACGCTTGTTCAATCGTTATATCATAGCGTAGTGCTAAGAGAAGATACTTCTTATAAATATTTTATGTATGAGAATCAAGATCAGTATTTTGTACAAGATGCAAGTGAGATGAGTAAACTTACTTTAGCATACCATAATTTAAAAATAGCAGATTTAAAAACAACTGTTTTAACAGATTCATCTTTATTGGAAGAATCTATTACTATTCCTCAAAGTAATACTCCTTCTTTCTATCATTGTGATCATAATCAAGGAGTAATTACATTGATTCCATACGAGAGTATGCTTGCAACTTATCAATCTTTATTTGGGGAAGAGGAAACTTTGGATACGACAATTCCAATTCAAACAGATGTGAATCATATTAAGTATTATGTATTTTATGAATCTTTGAATGGATATATACCTTATGTAACAGAAGGTGGAGGAACAAGTGGCTCTTATTTTACGGGAGAAGTCACACAAGCACTTCAAAAAGAAAATGAAATACAGATTTATGAAGAAGTAACTGAGATTCCTTTGGGGGAAGGAATAGAAGTACAAGAGCCTAGTATTTATGTATATACATTTCAAGTGACGGAAGATGGATATACTTTTATATCAAGAGTGAAAGAATCGTAGAAAACATCTATTTTACAGGTGTTTTTTCTATGAAAACCAGTTTTTTTAAATAATTGGTATTCACTTTCTTTTTTTTTTTATGATATACTATGTAAGTAGTTTGAAAGACATGGGCTGTTAGCTCAGTTGGTAGAGCAACTGACTCTTAATCAGTGGGTCTAGGGTTCGAATCCCTAACAGCCCACCATGTTGTAATGATTCTGAATGCTTGTCATTCAGTTTTTTTTATCGTACGATAGGAATGATTTCTTCCAAAGGAAAAGCAAATGGGAATAGGGGATTTCTGATTGGATTTTGTAAAGAAAAGTAAAGTGTTCTGTTTTTTTCTAGATTGCTGTGATACAATGAACATGAGGTGATAAGATGCGTGCAGTTGCACTAAAAGAGAAAAGAAAATTTGAAATAAAAGAAATCGAAGAACCAATTTCTAAAAACGGAGAAGTGATTATCGATGTTGTAATGGCTGGTATTTGTGGTTCTGATTTACACTATTTTGAAACAGGTGAACCAAAAGGATTAATACTAGGACATGAATTTAGTGGTCATGTTGTTGATCCAGGAAGTCGTGAGGATTTGAAAGTAGGAGATTTAGTAACTGCTTTACCTATCTCTCCTTGTGGACATTGTGAAGCTTGTGAGAGTGGAAATCCTCAGTATTGTAAAGAGACTTGGAGTGATGCGGTAGGTCTTTCTCTTACAAGGCCAGGAGCATTAACAAAGAGAATTTCTGTTCGTCCAGATATGGTATTAAAAGTTCCTGAAAATGTCAGTGCCAAAGAAATGGCATTGGTTGAACCAACCGCTGTTGCGTTACATGGTGTTCATTTAGCGAATATCAAACTCGGAGAGAAAGTACTTGTCATCGGTGGTGGGATTATCGGTTTAATGAGTGCGATGTTAGCCAAAAAAGAAGGGGCTAGCTTTGTTGCAGTCAGTGAAACCAATCCTGGTAGAGGAAAGAAAGCTCTTGCTTTAGGTGTTGCAGATAAATATTATGATGCGACAAAAGAAGATATGATCCAAGAAGTCATGGCAGATACCAAATCAGGATTTGATGTTGTGATCGAATGTTGTGGAAATGCAGGAGCAGTTACGAGTTCTTTGATGATGGTAAAACCAGGAGGTACGGTTGTCTTAGTCGGTGTTGCGACAGGACCAATCTCTATTCCAACCGTTATTGCAGTTATGAATGAATTAACTGTGCAAGGAGCTATTGCTTATACCAAAGATGAATTTGAAAAAACAATAGCAATGATCTCTTCAAAACAACTAGAAGTATTACCATTTGTCGATGATGTTGTTTCCCTTGATCAAGTACAAGATGCTTATGAAAGATTGACAAGTGGAACAGATCAAGCAGTAAAAATCTTAGTAGATCCTAATTTATAAAACAAGAAAGTTCTAACAGAATTGTTTAGAACTTTTTTTCTTGGGTCATGATAAAAGAGTTGCACTTCCCCAAAAATATCGCTATAATAAAAAATGTGAAAGATGTTTCACATTTTAGAAAGGAACAGACTATGTTAGAATTAATAGATATTTGTTTTGAAAGGAATCATAAAAAAATATTAGATCATATCCATCTTACATTAGATGAGAAAAAGTTCTATGTCATAACAGGTCCCAATGGGAGTGGAAAATCAACCCTTGCGAAAATCATTATGGGATTAGAACAACCTGATTCTGGTCAAATTCTCTTTCAAGGGAAAGATATTACTCATCTTTCTGTTTCCGAACGAGCTCAATTAGGAATTTCTTATGCTTTTCAACAACCTGTGACATTCAAAGGAATTACAGTTTTTGACCTGTTAAAAATCGCCGTTGGCTTAGAAATGACGGAAGAAGATGCATTAGAATTATTAAAGAAAGTAGGAATCACTTCAAGAGAGTATTTACACCGTGAATTAAATCGTTCTTTATCAGGAGGAGAACGAAAGCGAATTGAAATCGCTTCTGTTTTGTCTCGTCATCCTATGGTTGCTATCTTTGATGAACCAGAAGCAGGAATTGATTTGTGGAGTTTTCAAAGTTTAACAGAGATCTTTAAAGAATTAGCGTCTACTTCTTCTGGAATGACAATCGTCATTTCTCATCAAGAACGGATTATGAAATTGGCCGATCAAATGATTTTGTTAGAAAATGGGACAATCAAAAAGATTGGAGATCGAAAAGAGATGCTTTCTGAAATTTTAGAAGAGATGGAGGATGCTTATGAATGATGTAGATAAGAAGTTATTAAATCAAATCATGGAAGAAGATGTGACCAAAGAAGAAGTTTATAATATCCGTAAGAATGGTGCTTGTATTGCCCGAAAAGAGAATCCATATATTCGTATTACCAATAAAGAAAATGGAAGAGGAATTGATGTGACAGTCAAAGAAAATACATTATTTGGTACAGTGCATATTCCTGTTCTTTTAACAGAGAGTGGTCTTGTTGATGTTGTAGAAAATGACTTTCATATTGGTGCGAATTCTAATGTCATTATTGTCTCTGGATGTGGTGTTCATAATCAACATGGAAAAGATAGTATCCATGATGGAATTCATCGTTTCTATCTCGGAGAGAATGCGAAAGTAAAATATGTAGAAAAACACTATGGAGAAGGGCGTGGAACAGGGAAAAAGATATTAAATCCGATTACTGAGATTTATATGGAAAAAGGATCTAGTATGAATATAGAAACGGTTCAGATCGATGGTGTAGATCTTGCGAAACGCCTCACCAAAGCACAACTACAAGAAGATACAACCCTAACCATTACTGAGAAAATTAAAACCAGTGGCAAACAACAAGCAGATACAGACTTTGTAGTAGAATTACTTGGTGAACATGCCAGTTGTCATGTAACATCACGAAGTGTCGCAACAGAAAACTCTTACCAGGAATTTCGTTCTAACATCATAGGAGAAACAGTAAGCTATGCTCATGTAGAGTGTGATGCGATTTTAAAAGATCAAGGAAGTGTCAAAGCCATTCCTGAGATCTATGCGAAACATGTCGATGCGAATTTAATTCATGAAGCAGCGATTGGAAAAATTGCCGGAGAACAGTTGATGAAATTGATGTCACTAGGACTCAGTGAAAAAGAAGCAGAAGAAAAAATTATAGAAGGATTTTTAAAATAAATGGGAAAAGTAAGAGAACCGAGTAGAAAAAGTTCTATCGAGAAAAAAGAACATATTATAGAAATCGGATTTCATATGATCTGTGAGAGGGGATATCACCATGTAAGTACCGTAGATATCGCGAAAAAAGCTGGAGTTTCCACTGGAATTATCTACCAATACTTCCAAGATAAACACGATATTTTACTGGCTGGAATTCGAAAATATAGTGATCTTCTTTACTCTTTTTTCTTCGATGTATTGAAAGAAGAAACAGACTTGCAAAAAGAGTTCTTTTCTGTAATTGAAAAAATATTAGAAGAGGGTATCCAAAACTATCGTACAACCTTAGCCATCCAACAGGAATTAACTTCTTTGAAGTATCGCGATCCAGAAGTATTGTATTTACTTCAAGAAAAAGAAAAGGAAGTTACCAAAGCATTGGATCAGTTATTTCGTGAAAGAAAGATGCAAGTAGCGCATCAAAAAGAAAAAGTTCATTTCTTAGTTCAATTCATTCCGATGTTTTGTAGAGACTGTGTATTATCTGGGTCTTCCTTTTATGAAGAAGCAATGAAAAAGGAAGTACTAAGTATGGTGTTATGTCTCTTTGGAGAATGTAAACATTGTCAAAAGTTACGTGAAGAAGCGTAACTTTTTGTATAAAGAAATAAAGAATGTTCATGATAGTGTTAGGAGGAATGGATATGAAAGAGAAAGAAAATCGTAGTTTTGGATTGGTATTATGTCTTTTACTTGGAATTTTAATTGGAAGTTTAGGAACTTACTATGTTCTTTCTACTAATTATACTAATGAATTAAATCAGACAAAAAAAGAGTTAAATCAAAAAGAAGAAGAACTAGAGAAGTTACAAAATAAACAACAAGAAGAGGAAGAAGAAACTTTAAAAGAGATCACATCAGATGAGACCAAAAAGACTTATAATGAAGTATTGAATGGTGAAATGAAACCCGTACTGATTTATTTAAATCAGAAGAGTACAACTTATGAGAATCGTTCTTTTACTGATGAAGAAAGAAAAGAAGCAACTTGTTATTATGTAAAAGATCGTGAAGAAGAAGATTTATTTGTAAATAAAGAAGAGAAAGAAAGTACCATTCTAAAAGAGAAGTTTAATCCGTTCGTGGTAGAATTATTTGGGGAAGCATTAGAGAGTGGAGAAGAAGAGATCACTTGTCAGTATGATTTAGAAAAAACAGATGCTTTATATAAAGTAACAAAAGTGGTAGAAGATACTGAAAAAGAACAAATAGAACTAACTTATGATGAATTAAATATAGAGAAATTAGAAGAAGTAGGAGAAAGTGATCAATTAGATTATGAACAAAGTGATGTTGTTGATCAATATCAAAT
>CALVJU010000051.1 GCA_944332375.1 uncultured Bacilli bacterium | reverse complement strand
AATACTTAAACTTGCGGAAGAGCCCATTATGATAGTAGTAATAAAAAAATGACACTTAATTCATCAACAATGAATTAAATGTCTGCACTTAATTGGGTAGACATTCAACTCGGAAAAACTGAATGTTCCCTTTTTTTATTTTATGCAAGTTTCCTTGACATATTCATAATATCATATTTATATAATTTTGTCAAAAGTCTATTTATATATATTTCTATATCAAATTAGTAAACTTTTTTAAAATTCATCTTATAACTATCTATTCTTGATTTTAATTTTTGACAACGAATATACTCTTTCTATAACATCATCCGAATCATATCGTTCATATTTTGGAGCTCTTTCTAATTCTGGAATATTAAACATTTCCCAATATTTCAATTTAATATGATAAGTAGCAACTCCTTCTGGAGTATTGATTCCTGCTATAAAGCTATCATTAAACATCGGATCATTTTCTTCATCAAAATGTTTTTTTGATTTCCATGATATTTCAGGTAGTAAATTACATAAAGTACAAAATAAAATAATTCTATGTCTATACAATTCGCCAAAAGTATGATGTCCATCACTAATTTCTTTTGTAAATATTTCTCCAGATAATTTACTTTCAATAATTAACCTATTAATATCATCAATTTTTGACATGCTATCACATCCAATGTTTTCTATTATAACATAATCACATAAAAAAACGAACCTTTATTGGGTTCGTATCAGTTCTTTATGGTGCGAAAGATGGGACTCGAACCCACACAGATGTGATCTACAAGCGCCTGAAGCTTGCGCGTCTACCAATTCCGCCACTTTCGCAGATGATATGAAAACACCACACATTTTTGTGTGATGAAACATTCTTATGGTGCCGACTGTAGGACTTGAACCTACGACCTACGCGTTACGAGTGCGTTGCTCTACCAACTGAGCTAAGTCGGCAACTTCTGTAATTCATTATATCAAACAAATATGAGAAAAACAAGTAAAAAAACTTCTCTTTTCCATTTCTTTTGTGTTACACTTGTATTAGTGGTGAGAAATATGGAGAGAAAATCATTAATGCCAGCAGATACTTATATTGTAACCTCAAAAACAATTCTTTCTAGTGAAGATCATAAGTTGTTGTCTAGTTTATATCAACCCATTGTAGGATCTGTCGCAATTAGTCTTTATTTTAGTTTATGGTCTTACTTAGATGGCAGTGAATGTCTTTCCTTAGAATGGACCCATCATCAGTTGATGGCAAATATGAAATTGAAATTATCTGAAATAGAAGTCGCACGTACGAAATTAGAAGCGATTGGATTATTAAAAACATATTTTAAAGAAGATCATATTAATCACTATGTCTATCAATTATATGCACCATTATCTAGTAGAGAATTTTTTCACAACCCAATTTTGAATACCACATTACAAAATAATGTTGGAAAAAAAGAGTATGAGAAATTAGTAGAACGATATCAGACACCAAAATTACCTCTCCATGATTATCAAGATATTACTTGTAAGTTTAATGATGTTTTTGAGAGTGTTTCTACTTATGAAATGAATGAAGAGGATAACTTAAAACAACGAGAAAAAAGACAGTTAGAACTTACTTCTAAGATTGATTTAGACCATGTGTTTTCCATGATCCCTGAAGATTACTTTTTGGTTTCTAGTGTGACAAGAGATATGAGAGATTTTATTTATAAACTTTCCTTTATCTATGATTTTGATGAAGAAACTTTAGTAAAAATATTGATGAATTCAATCAATGAGAAAAAGATGATTGATAAAGATTTGCTTAGGACACAAGCGCGTAATATTTATCGTTTTGAAAATGGAGGAAAAACACCAACTTTGATTTATAAAAATGAACCAGAAACAAAAAGAGTAAGTGAAAAATCTCCGTTAACGAAGAAAGCAAAATTGATTTATCAGTTTGAAACGACGACACCTCATGATTTTTTAGCACTCAAATATGGTGGAATTGAACCGACAAAACAAGATCTGATGATTCTTGAATATTTACTTGTCGATTTAAAATTAACGCCTGGAGTTGTCAATGTCTTAATTGATTATGTCTTAAAAGTAAATCATAATAAATTAACGAGAGCGTTCATCGAAACAATTGCTGGACAGTGGTGTCGTGAACATATTGAAACAGTAGAAGATGCGATGAATCAATGTATTGCTGAAACAAAACGGAAAAAAGAACCGACAAAACAACAACCAAAACAGATTGTGAAGAAACCAAAGTGGTTTGACGAAAAACCAGAAGTAGAATTAGCAACTCCAGAAGAGATGGAAGAGATGAATGCCTTTTTAAAACAATTTGAGTAGGGGGTAGAGTGATGAAACAAGTAAAAGATGCGATTCCAATGAAACAAAGAGAAAAAATGAATCGAGAATTAGATAAAGAGTTTATGGAAGCATTAGAAGATCCTGTTTTTAAAGAGATAGTAGAAAAGTTAAATATGGATCCAGATATTTTAAAAACATATACTTCCTCTTTACAAGATAGTCGTGTAGAGTATGGGAATTGTAAAAACTGTAAAAGCTTACTTTCTTGTCCAAACAAAATAACAGGACATTGTTATTTACCAAAGAAAAATGGAACTCATCTAGAATTTGGATATCAAGCTTGTAAAAAATATATGAGAAAACAAAAAGAACAAAACTATTTAAAGAACATGTATTTGTATCATGTCAGTGATGAGTTATTACAAGCTTCTATGAAAACGATCTATAAAGAATATCGAAAACGTTTTCCAATCTTTAAATGGGAACAACAATTCTTGAAAAAGTTTGAAAAAGATATCCATCAAAAAGGATTGTATTTGCATGGCTCATTTGGGAGTGGGAAAAGTTATATTCTTGCTGCACTGTTTCACGAACTAGCTAAAAAAGATTATCAGTGTGCGATTTTGTTTTGGCCAGAATTTTTAAACCATAATCGTGGATTATATCCTTCTGAATTTTCAGAAGAACTAGATAAAGTAAAAAAAGTTCCATTATTATTAATCGATGATATCGGAGCAGAGAATACCACTCCTTGGGCAAGAGATGACGTATTGATGCCAATACTACAGTATCGCATGGATCATAAGCTTGCGACGTTCTTTACATCAAATCTAACATATGAGGAATTAGAGGAACACTTTAGTATTTCTAGAAATAAAGTAGATTTAGTGAAAGCACGTAGAATTATGGAAAGAATACGTTTCTTAACAGATGAGATAGAACTTGTAAGTGATAATTTAAGAAATTAATCAATTAGAAGTTAGGTAGAGATCATATTGAGTTTGGTTACTATGTAGAAAGATATTTTCCATAACATAATATTAAATGGTTAAAAAACAAATGAAACGAAGAAGATAGTCAGTTGGTTAGCAATACAAACCAACTGCAAATGAAATCAAAAAAAGATAGTAAAAATGATTGGACTGATACAGTAGATACGAAAGGAATATTGAGATTGATTGAAAACTCAACAACATGTATACTATATTGGAACAGTCGAATATTATGACAAAACCGAAAACGATGGTATTGGTAAAAATATTGCAGGCGAATACACACCCAATTTTGAATTTCCCCCTTTTTGTGCTAGAATAAGATTACATAAAGGGAGTGATTATTGCTATGGAACAGATTGATTTTATGAAAGAAATGAGAGAAAAGAAACAACAAGTTCCAAGATATCAAAAGCCATCGATTGTTCTATTATCTGGATATCCTGGTAGTGGGAAAACAGAAGTCGCTCGTGAGATATCAAAAAATCTTGGTTTTTACTTACTTAGTAATGACTATGTGAGAAATGCTTATTATCGTTTTACAACAGAATATGGAGAAGAACAAAGAAAGAAAATAGAACAGAAAGTTCATGTGATCAATCGCAAACGTTTGAGAACACTTCTTCTTTCACGAACTTCTTTCGTTTACGACAAAGATATTCATAGAAAAGAAGAGTTAGAATTGTTTCATCTATTTTCATCTATCCTTCATTTTTATTTAATTACAATTCGTGTTCAATCTGAGGATGCGAAGAATGTAGAACGAATTCTTTCTAGAACGATGGATTACGAGAAACAAATTCCAGGGGTAATTGGTGATT
>CALVJU010000050.1 GCA_944332375.1 uncultured Bacilli bacterium | reverse complement strand
TTAACAGTCAGGTGCTCTAACCAACTGAGCTATTGAGGCATAAATGGTGGGCCTGAATGGACTTGAACCATCGACCTCACGCTTATCAGGCGTGCGCTCTAACCAGCTGAGCTACAAGCCCATTTATGCGTCCTCTCGCATCCGTAATGACTATTCAAGTATACCTTATTTTTCATACTTTTGCAAGCACTTTTCGGAAAAAACTTAAAATTTCTGAAGTTTTTTCTCTCTCGCAATTTCCAATTACTAGAATATCTTATTATTGCGCAAAAGTCAATACCTAATTTTCTTGACTAAATAGGGAAAATCAATTACAATGAAATTAGAGTGAATGAATATTTACCCTAAAGATAAAATAGATGATGGAGGAATAATATGAATCAAATTTTTCCTTCCATAACACTTATTTTACTTGGATTATTTATAGGAGTTTTAGTAGTAATTGCGTTAAATAATTTAAAAGCAACTCGTACAAGTAAAAAAATAGAACAATTATTAGAACAAGCAAAAAAAGATGCAGAAAAATTAAAACGTGATTATATCTTGGATGCGAAAGAAGAAGCTCATAAAATAAAAATAGATACCGATAAGGAAGTAAAGGAAAAAAAGGCAGAAGTAAAAGAGTCAGAAGAACGTTTACTTCAACGTGAGAATTCTATGGATAGAAGGGATCAAACTCTTCAAAATCGTGAAAAGATGTTGGAAGAGAAAGAAGAGAACCTTTTGACAAAACAAAAAGAGATCCAAGATGAAATGAGTAAAGTGGAAGACATTAAAAAAGAACAAATTGAACAATTAGAAAAAATTGCTGGATTTTCCAAGAATCAAGCAAGAGATATGGTCTTGAAAAAAGTAGAAGACATGATGAGTTTAGAAATTGCTTCTATGATTAAAGATCGTGAAACAGAGGCAAAATTAGAGGCAGATAAAAAAGCAAAAGGAATTATTTTATCAGCGATGCAAAGATATGCCTCAGATGTTGCGAATGAACAGACAGTAACTGTCGTAACCCTTCCAAACGATGATATGAAAGGACGTATTATTGGAAGAGAAGGTCGTAATATTCGTACGATTGAAGCTGTAACCGGAGTAGATCTGATTATTGATGATACTCCAGAAGCAATTGTATTATCTAGTTTTGATCCACTACGTCGTGAAATTGCTCGTGTGACAGTTGAAACATTAATCAAAGATGGACGTATCCATCCAGCTCGTATTGAAGAGTTATATGATAAAGTTAGTGAAGATATGCATGCGAAAATTTTAGAATATGGAAATAATGCTTTATTCGAACTTGGAATTACAAAAGTAGAACCAGAACTTGTTGAATTAATCGGAAAATTACACTTCCGTACTAGTTTTGGTCAAAACGCATTACAACATTCTATTGAAGTAGCAAATTTAGCAGGTCTGATGGCTAGTGAAGTAGGAGAAAATGTTTCCCTTGCGAAAAGAGCAGGATTATTACATGATATTGGAAAATCTATTGATCATGAAGTAGAAGGTAGCCATGTGGAAATCGGTGCTGATATTGCTCGTAAATATCATGAATCAGATATTGTAATCAACGCCATTGAATCACACCATGGAGATACCGAAGCGAAGAGTGTGATTGCAGGACTTGTCGCAATTGCTGACACGCTTTCTGCATCTCGTCCAGGTGCTAGAAATGATTCTTTAGAAAACTACATGAAACGTTTATCTGAGTTAGAAAACATTGCAAATGATATTCCAGGTGTGGAAAAAACATATGCAGTACAAGCTGGTAGAGAACTTCGTGTCTTAGTAAAACCAGAAGAAATCAGTGACTTAGAAAGTTATAAAGTAGCTCGTGATATTAAAAATAAAATAGAAGAAGAAATGCAATATCCTGGTACAATTAAAGTGACAGTGATTCGTGAAGTAAGAGCAACAGAAGAAGCGAAATAAGCTTCTTTTCATTTGTGTTAATATTTGTTATAATGAGTTTAATAAGAAGGGTGAGATCATGAAAAAGGAAAGAGGATTTACATTAATTGAATTATTAGTTGTTATATTGATTATTGCCATTATTGCTCTCATTTCTGCACCGATTGTATTTAATCAAATAGAAAAGGCTAGAGTAGAGACGTTTCGTGATTCGATTAAAGGAATGATGAATGCAATTACTTATTATCAAACAGAAAATGAAATCTTAGATGGAGGTACTTACCAAGTTGGAAATGATAAGCTCATCCATGAAGGAACAGAATTAGAAGTAAGTGGTTCTGTGTTAGGAACAGGAACGATTGTTATTGATGAGAATAATCAGTCAACAATTAAGATTCAATATGATCGTTACTGTGCAACTGGAGATGTAGATCATATTGAAATTGAAGAAAAAGAATGTAATTAAAAACCTACTTCAAAAATGAAATAGGTTTTTGTATATCTTATTTAATATGGTCTATAATAGTAATATGGTGGGTAGTAGTAATTGTTATAATAGTATGGACGTGGCGTAAAAGCTGGTGCAAGTAATCCACCAGTGATTCCCCCTAAAATGAATGGACCTAGAAATCCAAAACGTTCTTGGCCTTGACCGGGTCTACCTGGTCCCATTCCTGGTCTTGGTGGTCGATTTGGACCTGGATAACGATAGTCCATCATATTAGAATATGTTTGATAAGGATAATTCATAAAAGCCCCCCTTCAAAAATAGTATATGAAAAGAAAAGAGTGATGACACATGAAAGAGAAATTAGAAATATTAAGTAATACAATTGTATCTTATTCTTTAAAAGTAAAAGAAAATGATCGTGTTTTAATTGAAAGTGCTTATGAAGCCAAACCGTTATTAATCCAATTAGTAAAGGATATTTCCAAGGTAGGTGGAATTCCTGTTGTTCGACTAACAGATAGTATGATTGATGGGTTACAAAATGAACTTGCGACACTTTCTCGTGTTCCAGAAATGAAGGCTCAGGCAAAATACGATGTAGAACATTTTGACTGTTTTATTCGTATTCGTTATTTAGATAATGAGTATAATTCTAAAAATATTAAAAGTGAATATCGTAAAGCATTAGGAGATGCAACAGAAGAAATTCATCGTATTCGCATTAATGAAAGAAGATGGACTCTTCTCAACTATCCATCTGATTTAGATGCATTTAAAGCGAAAATGACTACAGAAGACTTTCAAAAGTATGCGATGGATGTCATGACAATTGATTATCAAAAAATGTCTGATATGATAAAACCTCTAAAAGAGTTAATGGAAAAGACAGATCAAGTACACATTGTTGGACCTAATACAGATATTACTTTTTCTATTAAAGGAATACCAGCGATTCCATGTTGTGGTACAGCCAATATTCCAGATGGAGAATGTTATACAGCTCCAGTACGTGATAGTGTAAATGGAACAATTACATATAATACACCATGTCCATATCAAGGAAATATTTATCACAATGTTTCTCTTACGTTTGAAAATGGTAAGATTGTAAAAGCAACTTGTGATGAAGATCAAGAAAAATTAAATGAGATTTTTGATACAGATGAAGGAGCTCGTTATGTAGGAGAATTCTCATTTGGTTTAAATCCTGAAATTAGAGAACCAATGGGAGATATTTTATATGATGAGAAAATCATAGGAAGTATTCACTTTACACCAGGTAGTGCTTATCAGGATGCATTTAATGGAAACAAAAGCTCTATTCACTGGGATATGGTATTAATTCAAAGACCAGAGTATGGTGGAGGAGAAATTTATTTTGATAATGTATTGATTCGAAAAGATGGAAAATTCTTATTGGATGAATTAAAACCATTGAACTATGAAAACAAAGATTGATCACACTTTCGTGTGACCTTTTTTCTATATGAAAATAATGAAATTACTATCTGTTTTTGACAATTTGTGATAAAAAGGTTGCAAAAAAAATTTTGCCGTGCTATACTCCTGAGTTTGACAGTTTTATAAAGACAAAATCTCTCCATCCCTTATTTTATAAGGAATTAGAGAGATTTTTTTGCTTTAAAAAAATGCGTACCATAAAGGCTATTTTATAAGTTCAAAAATTTTTTTAAAATCTTTGTAAGTATTTAATTCATAATCAGTTCTAAAGCCAAATAGT
>CALVJU010000049.1 GCA_944332375.1 uncultured Bacilli bacterium | reverse complement strand
CATTTGTCACTTTCATCATTTATACCACTATCCTTAACTACTATTATTTTCTCATATATAACCGAAAAAAGCAGCATCATTGACACTACTTTTTACACTTTATTTTTTTCACAGTCTGAATAGTTACGTTATTCTAATACATCTTTCGATGTTTCCTCTAAATTTCTTTCATAAACTTGTAATTTTTCATTCACATCTACAGTAGCCAATAAAATTTGTTGTAGATCTGTATATCCTTTTATTTTTAATTCTTTTTTTAACCATGTTTCATCCTTATTACAATTTTTTAAATTATTGGGCATAACTTTTCCATCTATAATTACATTGGCACATAATCCTTCCTTTTTCGGTTTTATTTTCATGTCTTTTACTTTTAATGGTCTTTCTGTTTCAAACGGTAATATACTCAATGTTCCATTTGCTTCCATTAAGGCATATTTAATTTCGCTTAAGTCAAAATAACCATTTGTTCTACATTGTTCTAATAAGTCATTCACATCATACTTGACTTTCTTCATATTTTGTTCCAACAATTTTCCGTCTTGAATTAACAAAGTAGGAGTCCCCATAAAATACCGTCTTAAATGAATACTTTTCATTGTTAAGATACTGACTAGGTAAGCAACAATGCCAAATATGACAACTGCTAGAATACCATGTAAATAATCCGACTCTAAATTAATAGTCATTTCTGCCGCAAAGTTTCCAATACTGATACCAATAACGTAATCAAATAGACTCAGTTGGGATACTTGCTTTTTGCCTAACATTTTCGTAATTAGAAAAAGAGTAATTAATGATAATATAGCACGTAAAGTTACATCAAAAAGTTCCATCCAATTGGTCTGAAATATTCTTTCAATCATATCTTATTCACCTTTTTTAGTATGAAACTTTTTTTAAAATATAATCAAAAAGAAGAACTATTTTTTCTTTTTGTTCTTCTTTGTCTTCTTCGTTTTATCTTTATTCTTACTCTTCTTTTTCTTTTCTTCTTCTTGATCTTCTATTTTTAAGATTTTCTTTTTAAATTTTTTCCTAATATTGGAACTATCATAGATAACATCTGTTTTCACAATAAACACAAGTACAATGACCAATAAGACTCCATAAATGATATATCCTAACTCAGGATCTTTTAGGACATAGACAATCGATGCGAATGCGAATAGAATGTTCATAATATAAATGGCAATCACTGTTTGTCGTTGTGTTAAATTACGTTTTAGTAGTTGATGATGAATATGATATTTATCCGGTGTTGAGATTTTTTCACCTTTTAATGTTCTTCTGATAATAGCAAAAATTGTATCTAAGATTGGAATAGCAAGTAATAATAGTGGAATGATAAACGAAGTCATTGTGACGTTTTTAAATCCTAATAGAGCAATTACGGATATGATCAATCCCAAAAACATGGATCCACTATCCCCCATGAAAATCGTGGCTGGATTAAAGTTATGAACGAGAAATCCCATCGTAGATCCTAACATTATAAACGTTAATATAAAATCAAGTCCGAATTTCCCTTGCATAATCGCAATAATTCCAATTGTTGCGAAATAAATACTTGAAATTCCTGCTGCTAATCCATCTAATCCATCAATTAAATTCATACAGTTAATACAACCTAAGATAAAAAATAATGTAAATGGAATAGCAAAGACTCCAAAATCGATATAAATTCCAAAGGCACTTACGTCTTGTAATACGATATTTCCATAAAATACAATAATACACGCTGCAATGAATTGTCCAATAAACTTGATCGACGCGGGGAGTGGTTTAATATCATCAAATACTCCGATAATAATTACGACAAAGCTGGCGATTAAAACGGAATTCATGACAATACTTTGTTCTCCAAATAACATATAACCTAGTAAAAATCCAAAAAAGATAGAAAGTCCACCTAATCGAGGCATTGGTACTTTATGCACTTTTCTTTTATTTGGAATATCTAATGCTCCGACATGTTTTGCAATTTTTTTTACTACTGGCGTAATACAAAGTGAGAATAAGAATGTTGTTCCAAAGATCAGGAACACACGCCTTATAATTTCATAGTTCATAGGTATATCACCAATTACATTTTACCAAAAATAGAACTCTTTTTCCACCTATTTACTTTTTTCTACGCAGAAAACGATATATTTTTTTCAAAATAGGCATTCCAAATTCATATAAGTGATAGCGTATATTTTGAATAATCAGATCATATTCTCCAGCAAATTCAAATACAATTGCATTAAACCTAGACTTAAATGGTGTTAAATGATCGTCAAAAGTTCCATCAATTCCACCCAAATTGCAATAGGAGCATTTCTTTTTTAATGAGAATTTACAAATCTCATATACCAAACCAACAGAGACATTCAATTTGGTAAAGAGTAGATGATTTCCTGCATATAAATACTCACTTGTTCTAAGTCCTTCGTTTTCAGGAATTAAGACAAAAGCAGTGGACAATGGAATTTCTGTTTTTCCTTGTTTTAAAAGTGCTTCTACTTCACGAATTTCCTCTTCTTTTCCCTGATTTTCTTTTAAGAAGGATAGATAAGTCTCTAAGTTTAGCATCCCGAAAAACAAATAAGATTCTCCTTGATATTCTTTCATCATTTTTTGAAAATATTCTTTATTACGTAAATGGATGTTCTGTCTTTTTTCTGTCTGGTTAATGACTTCCATGAACATATCTAAATATTTTGGGTCTGTTGTGTGAAAATAGCGTACTCCACGTTTTTCGTGATAATTTCCAATATAACTTCGTATTCTTTTTTTAAAACTTGTTTTTACTTCTTGTTCTGTTAAGAATTCATTTTCAGAATTAATTAGAGGAATATACATATGATATCGAGGTTGTAATGTTTCTTGAATGGTTTTTGTATATCCTTTAAAACGAAAACCACAATCTAATAAATTTTGGTGTTTCTTTTGGTAATTTTCAGAATAATTCTTTGGAATTTCTACAGTTTCATTTTTTTCTACTTCCTTAATTGAATATTCACGATAACAAAAATTAGGATCTATTTTCAAAACATAAGCATGTTCTTTTTTTGCTAACTCTTTTAAATGTTCTGTTAATACTTGCAAGAGTTCTTTGTCTTCATAATCAATTAACATGCCTCTTGGGATATACATGAGTTTAATTCCAAGAGGGAGATTTCTCAAAAGAACAAGTGCAGTCGCAACCAATTCTTGATCGCGATATAATCCACAGTGAAAATGTTTCCAACCATCTTTTACATTGGCCCATTGATATTCTTGCATAAAGGATAAAACATCTGCTTTTTTGGTAAATTGTTCATATTCTTTATGTGATAGTTCTGTTTTCAATTCATACTTCATTGTTATTCCCTCCCAATACATCTTTTGATAAACTTTTTCGTATTGTTTAAGATATTAAAGATCATATATTTTTTTGTATCGATAGGAATTTGAAATTCTCCAATCAATTCTTCAACATAACCGGAAAATCCTCTTTTAAACTCATATACTCCATATTCAGAATCATGTTCGTCAAAGTTTCCACTAATTCCGTAGAAATTATATTTATCAAAGCCATGATTATTCGCATACTGAATCATGTTCCATTGGATAGCATACTGTGCATTAAATTTCATATATTCATCATAGTTTCCACTAAATAAATAAATGACCTCATGCCCTGTCATCATAAACATTGCCGCCGATAAGTCAAGCTGTGTTCCTTTCTTTTCGATTAGTTCCTCTGTTTCTTTCATTCTTTTTTTTGTGTTTTCAATGTTAATGGTCAATGACTTACGAACACCTTGTTTCGAATGTACGTCTTCTGTTTCCTCTAGTTTTTTCTCATATTCCTTTAGTTCATTCTTTAATTTATCTAAATAATCATCAAGATAGATAGAAGCAATTAAATATCGAATTTCTCCACGGTCGTGAAATAAATTATACATATTTTCATAATAGGTAAGTGATTTAGAAGCAAATCCTTTTCTTTTTCCAGTATCATCGATAATTTTCTTTAAAGCTGGTAACTCGCTTTTAGTAAGTTCTCTCACAACAATTCCTATTTTTTCTGTTTTTCGGATATAATTTCTCACATTAGAACGAAAAGATTGAAAGATTTCTTGATTACTTTTTCCCAGATCAATAGAAAACATGTAACGAACTTGTTCTGTGCTTTCTCTTCTTTTAAATCCTATGCTTTTTAATTGTCGGACGACGTTTTCATGATTTACTCCATGTTCTACAATATTTCCATCAATATCTCTTTGGTGATAAATTAAATAGGGATCAATTCTTAAGATATATCCATTCTTTTTTTGAACGTATTGAATAAGGTTTTGAAAAAAGAAGGAAACAAGTTCCGTATTATCATAGTCTAAAAGTGGTCCTCTTGATGTGTAAAATTCATATGAGTTCATAAAGTTTTTTTGACCAACTAACATAGTTGCTCCAATAATTTTACTTTTCTTCTTTACTCCTACAAAATCAACTGTCCATCCGCTTTTTTTTCGCAATTCGCCAATTTCTGGTGTTTGTAAAAAGCTTTGGAGTGGATGTTTCTCTAAAAACTTACGAAATTCTTCTTTTGATAATTCACAAAACTGCACATTATCCCTTCTTTCTAAGTTTCTTTATTTTTCCATAGAGTGCGAATGCAATATGATATACATGATACATAAATGGTTTGATTACAAGATCGAATTCACCTAAATATTCTTCGACATGTCCACCAAATCCGCGTTTTAAATCATATAAACCATATAATTCACTTTTCTTATTGGCAAAATCTCCACTAATTCCATAAAAGTTATATTTTTTATAGCCATGTTCAACCCCATACTTGATCATGTGAAAATAGGTCGAATATGGACTTAAGAAATCTTTATATTCTTCGTAAGATCCACCAAACAAAGATAGAATCTCGCTACCGTGTATCATAAATATAATTCCACCAAGCGTTAAGACTTTACCATGTTTCTGATATAATTCTTGAGCTTCTTCCAATTTTTTTGTCAGTCTTTTCACGTTCGCTTGTTCTTGTTCTATTTTCTTTTTTGTTTTATCAGGATTGATTTTCTTGTTTGGATCTTTTAGTGCAGCTTCTTTTTCTTTGATTGTATTTTCAGAAGTTTCAATTTCTTTTTTTACTTTTTCTCGGTAATCTTCTAAATCAATCTCTGCCAAAATAATTTTCGCACCGTCTTTTAAGTCTTCTAACATATGACGATAATAACTGAGTGGACGATCGATAAATCCCCTACGATCGGCAGTATGTTGCATTGCTTCTTTGAATTTATCTACTTCGTCGATTGTTATTTCTCTTGTAATAATTCCGTTTTTCTCATTTTTATGAATTAACTGTCTTGTTTTAGATTCCATACCTTTCATGATCTCATCAATGGTTTTTCCCTCTAAATCAAGAGCGAATGCAAAACGAGGTTGTAAATCTTCCATGTTTAAATTTTCTCCTTGATAGCGATAACCGAGATTTTTTAAATTTTCAATCATATCTTCATGATGGAAGCCACCTTCTACAATATTACCATCAAGATCTCGTTCTCTAAGTGGAACATAGGGATCGATCTTTACAAAGATAGCGCCTTCTTTTTTCACAAACTTCTTGATTTCATCAGTAAATGTTTTTAATAATTCTTTATTTGCATAGTCGATTAAAAAGCCACGTGGTGAATAGATAAATGAAAAGTTACAAGGCAATTTTTTTTCTAATAATAAAGCTCCAGCAACAATCTCGTCTTGGTCTTTCAATCCAACTAAATAATATTTCCATCCATTTCTCTGTTTTAATTTTCCCCAACCGACGGTTTGATAAAAACTTCCATAGGGATGATCGGTTTCAAATGTAGTAAATTCTTTTTCTGATAATTCTGTGAATTTCATCCTTATCATCCTTTCTATATAACCATTATTAGTATAACGTTTTTTATATTTTCAGTCAATCGAACGGACAGAATCTTCCTTTTTATTTTGTTGACACTTTCTTGACTGATCAATGGACACTTTTTCCACATATTTCGCATACTGTGTGCTATACTATGATTAGATATGGAAATATAAAAAGAGGTGAGATATCATGCCTGATGTTGCAAATATGTATGAATTACAAAATGCCGTTCATTTATACTTAACGGCGGATAGTCTTTTTACGGAGTTAACAACAAATAATTCAATGGCAGAAAGTAAATACACACAAAAGATTTTCTCTTTGGCAAAAGAAGAGGGACTTTCTTTATCATACAATGATATCTATCAAATATTTCACAACAGTCATGTCGATCATGTCGACAATACAAACAAGGAGTTATATTCTTGTTGTCAAGACATGGAAGCATATTTAAAAACACTTCCAGATGTTATTAGCCGTGAAATTGAAAAGCCACAATTCGATGCTCCAGCAACACTGCCTGATACGATTCAAAAGATCAAAAGTGGAATCGAACTTTCAAAAGAGGATATCAATACGAGATTACAAAGTTTATGTCAAAAAAAACAAGAATTATATTGTCAAGATGGAATTTACACCTCGATTGAAAGAGCAAGAAAACAACAACCAGGAAAACCAATTAACTATAAATCTTTTGAAAGTAAATGTACACAACTTTCCGAAAACTATTTGAATCAGATTCAACAGAACTATGGCAATTTATTTCAGAAATTTTCAAATAATATTGATATGATTATGCAGAAAACAGAAGCACTAAAAACGCCTACTATGGATGCTCAAAATGTTCGTGTTTCTAATTATGTTGAAAAGAGAAAAAAGGAATTAACGGAAGGAAATGAAAGAGAATCTATATTCCAAAATAGTTCTTATCAGGGAACAAGAGCCTTTTTAAACGATCCGACGTTAGCTCCTTATTACACGAATATTCTTTCTCAAATTGAAGTACAACAAGCGACGAATTCTAAAGTCAAACTTGAAGATCGTGCATTCCGTGTTTTAGCAGAGTTTGCGAGCAGATCTAGAGGAAATTTAAGTCATGAACAAATTGTAACGATCAGTCATAATGTGTTAAAAATGTTAAAAGTAGATTCTCATCTTGTTCATGACATGTCTGATCCTGAAAATAAAACATTTATTGTTACAAATCCTGAAACGGATCCTGTTTTATTTGAGCCTACGAGAACTGCAATAAAAGAAAAAGATGGTAGTCAAGTAGAAGAACCATATGCAGTTCCAATTGACCATGATACAATTCAAAAAATGGTAGATGGAGAACAAGTAACAGTTGGAAAAGAAGTTGTAGAAAATCCAATGGAGATGGGAAAGAAAGGAAAGGTTTTAGTAAGACAAGAACCAAAGAAAGTCTCTAATATACAGACACAGGCGTAAGGAGGAAATATGAAAATTGCAATTGGAAATGATCATCATGGTGTCACGTTAAAAAAAGAATTAGTCGATGATTTAAAAAAGCAAGGATATGAAGTAATCAATTATGGATCTGATTCAGAAGAGATGGTCGATTATACGAAATATGCTTTTCTAGTAGGAGAAGCTGTAAGAGATCAAAAAGTAGATTTTGGGATTCTCATCTGTGGATCTGGAATTGGAATGAGTATTGCATGTAATAAAGTAAGAAACGTACGTTGCGCAAGAGTTTGTAATGTTCAAGATGCGTTTGCAACGAGAAATGATAATGATGCCAATGTCATCGCACTGAGTGGGAGAGTTCCTTTCGAACAGGCAAAAGATATTGTTCATACCTTTCTCACAACTCCTTTTGAACAAATAGAACGCTATCAAAGAAGAGTAAGGGATATCAATCAATATGACAATTAAAACGATTCTCTATATTATCGCAGTACCTCTTTCTATCTATGCATTAGATTCTATTAATTTAAATAATAAATTCAAGAAGAATCATGAATTACAAGTGAAAATACTCTATTTAATGGTAAGCTTAGCACTATCTTATTTAGTAGTAAATTTCTTTTATGACTTTTTTGTAAATTCATCTATTGTAATCTCTTAAACATACCTTTTGGTGTGTTTTTTTCGACATAATCTTTATTTTTCTTGGATATACTATTGATATGAAACGATTTATATTAATAACAATCATGTTTCTCATGATTCCAATGCTCATGTTATTCTTATTTCAAAAGAAAGAAGAAGTAGATATCATATATTTCAAAGATAGTCCTATGGTGCGGGTGAAAAGAGAAAGTAAAAATACTATTGAGGAGGTTCCTTTAGAAAACTATGTTGTGGGTGTACTTTCTGGAGAAATGCCAACAACATTTCCGATGGAAGCTTTAAAAGCACAAGCAGTAGCAGCAAGGACTTATGTGTTAAAAAAGATGGAGAATACAAAAGAGCAAGAATATGATGTTGTGGATACTGTAATGAATCAAGTCTATTATAATCAAGAAGAATTAAAAGAACGATGGAAAGATGATTTTAAAGAAAAGATCAATAGAGTACAAACTGCAGTGTTAGAAACGGAAGGGGAATTTTTAGCATACCAAGGTGAAGTTGCGCAAGTGTTTTTCTTTTCAACAAGTACTGGATATACGGAAAATTGTGAAGAGGTATTTCAAGAGAGTTTGCCCTATTTAAAAAGTGTGAAATCAGACTGGGAAAAAGAGATATCTCCTGTATATGAAGATACTAAGACTTTTTCCTTAGAAGAATTCTATCAAAAACTAAACCTAGACTGGAATGATACAGTCACTGTTCAGGTATTGACAACGACTTCTACAGGACGAATGAAAACACTGACCATTAATGGCGTAGAATTTCAAGCGAGTGATGTAACAAAACAATTAGGACTACGTTCTAGTTATTTTGAAATAAAGCAAGAGCAAAATACGATTACAATCCATACAAAAGGGTTTGGACATGGTGTAGGAATGAGTCAATATGGAGCCTATGGGATGGCTGAGAATGGGGCGAATTATCGAGAAATTTTAAAATATTATTTTCAAGGAATTGAAATACAAAATATTGAATAAATTTTTCTATTCTGTTCACACTTTAAATAGAGGTGATAGTGTGAAACAAAGAAAGTTAAAAAAATCAGTCATTCCATTTGTCTATGCAGGAGCCATTGTCCTTGTACTAGGTTGTGCTTATATGATTGAATCTCTTATTCAACAAGATGGATTTCAAGAAGATGATAAATACGGATATGTATCAGAAACCATTTTTGAAGATGTAGAACCGGTCATTAATTCTGATGTCATCATTACAAGACCTTATACTGATCCTGATGTCACTGTTGTAAAAGACTATTATGACTATAAAGCAGATAGTGCGAAACAAGAAAGTTCCTTAATTTTGTATGAAAATACTTATTTACAAAATAGTGGGGTTAGTTTTGGTGGAAAAGAAAATTTTGATGTTACTGCCATTTTGGATGGAACCGTCAGTAGTGTAGACGAAGATGAATTACTTGGAAAGATTGTAGAAGTAAAACACGATAATAATCTAATTAGTGTTTATCAAAGTCTAAGTACTGTGGATGTCAAAAAGGGTGATACTGTAAAACAAGGACAAGTACTTGGAAAGAGTGGAACTTCTAATGTGGAAAAAGACTTAGGAGATCATTTACATTTTGAATTGATTGATAATGGACAAACAGTAAATCCAAATGAATACTTTGATCAAAAAGTAAAATCAGAAGAAGAATAAAGAGGACTCCTCTTTTTTTCGTATAAATAAATAACTTATTTATATAATGAATTAAGGGGTGTGAAATGAATACAAAAATTTATAAAAGAATGATGGAGGAAGCTTATTATATGTTAAAAACTGGGTATACTGTTAGAGAGATCGCAAATCATTTTTTGGTATCTAAAAGTACAGTTCATAAAGATTTGCACGAACGTTTGAAAAAAGTAGATTATTCCCTCTATTTGGAAATAGAAAAAATATTAAATTTTCACAATTGTATTCGACACATTAGGGGAGGAGAATCAACGAAAAAAAAGTTTCAGAAACTGTAATTTTTCTACTATTTCTAAAGACTTTGTGATATAATAAAAAGAGTTAGTACAGGAGGGATGGTAAATGTTTACAAAAGACATTGGAATAGACTTAGGAACAGCAAATGTTTTAATATACATTAAGGGTCAAGGAATCGTGTTAAATGAGCCTAGTGTCGTTGCCATTGATTCTGAAACAAAAAAACCTCTTGCCGTTGGTACTGAAGCACGTGAAATGTTAGGAAGAACTCCTGGTAGAGTACAAGCAATTAGACCAATGAAAGATGGAGTCATTGCCGATTTTAATTTAACAGAAATTATGTTAAATCATTATATTCGTAAAGTGAATGGAAAAAGTTTCCTATCAAGACCACGTATTTTAATTTGTTGTCCATCAAATATTACACAAGTAGAAAAGAATGCGATTAAAGAAGCTGCTGAGAGAACGGGAGCAAAGAAAGTATTTCTAGAAGAAGAACCAAAAGTTGCTGCGATTGGAGCAGGTATGGATATTTCAAAGCCTAGTGGAAATATGGTAATTGATATTGGTGGGGGTACTACAGATATTGCTATTTTATCTCTTGGTGGAATTGTAACAAGTTGTTCTGTGAAAGTTGCTGGAAATACATTTGATACTGATATTATTAAATATATTAAAGATAAATATAAATTACTAGTTGGAGATCGTACTGCAGAAGAGATTAAGATGACGATTGGATCTGTGTATCCAAGTGAGACTGTAGAAAAGATGGAAGTACGAGGAAGAGATTTAGTAACAGGTCTCCCACATACGATTACACTTTCTTCTGATGAAGTAGAAGAAGCGTTACGTGAAAGTGTATACTTACTTGTTCATCAAGCAAAAAATGTATTGGAACAGACTCCTCCAGAATTATCTGCAGATATTATTGATAAAGGAATTGTGATTACAGGGGGAGGAGCTTTGATTAAAGGTTTTGATCAACTATTATCTCATGAGTTGAAAGTTCCTGTTTTTATTGCCGAAAGTCCTCTTACTTGTGTTGCTGAAGGAACTGGTATTTTATTAGATAATCTTCATTTGATTGATAAATAAAAATGTTAGGAATAGAAAACTAACATTTTTTTGATATAATTAGTGAAAAGGAGGGAAAAGCATGAAAGAGTTACAGGAACAAGTCAATGATTTTGTGAAGAAATATCATTTAGAGACATCTCCAGAGCTTCGTTATCTCGATTTGGTATCAGAAGTAGGGGAAGTAGGAAAAGAGCTTTTAAAGGGGTCTCATTATGGAAAAGAGACGTTTTCTAAAACAGAAGATTTAGCACTTGAATTAGGAGATGTCTTATTCTCTCTTCTCTGTTTATCCAATTGTCTTGATATTTCATTAGAAGAATCTTTAAAGCAAGTATTACAAAAATATGAAACTCGTTTTCAAGAGAAAGGAAATATTGGTTCTGGTAACTAAAAAAATCACATCGATTTGGTGTGATTTTTTAGGTTAACTTTGTATAGATTTTTCCACGATAAGTATACTGAAATTTATTTTGAAATTCTTTCACTTTTTCAAGAAATGATTGATACTCTTCTGACTCTTTCATCGATTCATAGATTGCTCTTGAATCTTCACTCCATTCATAATTAGAGCAAGCAATGGTCAAGTACTGTTTCAAAAGAGAAATCGCTTGTTCCTCAGTAATCATTTCTCCCATATGTTCAATGCTATCTTGAGATAAGATATTTTCATATAAAGAGAGATCATTTCCCATTTGTTTGTGAAATAAATAAAGATTTTCTGTAATTAACAGTAAAGATTCCATCTTTTTCATATCCTCTAATTCAAGAAGAGAAACAATCTTTTCAAAACATTGTTCCCTAGATTCTTGAATTTCTGGCCAAGAAACAATTCTCTCTCCATTTCTTGATACTGGTTCTAAAGTATAAATCTCACTATCACAAAACATTCTCATCATAAGCACTCTACGCAAATGTACTTCATCATGCACTTGATAATTCTTAACATCTAGTTGTTTCATTTCTAACCCTCCTAGGCTTTTCAACCCATATAATATTATAACAGTCTATACCAAGATACTCAATAGTTTTTTTCTATCGTACTTATGGATCATTTTCTTTCTCTATCTCATCAAATACAAAAAGAAGAAGCACTCTCTTATGCTTCTTGTTTTAGATTATATTTCTTGTTGAATTTTTCAATATTTCCAGCTCTCTTACCTAATTGTGAATTTTTTCCAGTATAAGCAGGATGACATTGATTACATACTTCAACATGAATTTCCTTCTGATTACTTCTTACTTGGAAAGTATTTCCACAAGCACAAGTAACAGTTGTATCCATATATTCTGGATGAATATTTTTCTTCATACTGATTCTCTCCTTCCGCCATGACAAACTCAGTCATAGATATTAAATACTTTAATAATATACCAGATTTATCTCTATTTGGCAAGCTTTTTTTAATCTCTACTATTTCCAAAAAGATTTAATAAATTTAAGAAGATATTAATAAAGTCTAAATAAAGCTGTAATGCGCCATAAATTGCTAAATTATCTGTTGGAATATTAGAAAAAGAGGAAAATGATTTTATCTTCTGAATGTCATATGCAACAAATAAAGTAAATATCACAATTCCTACAATGGAAATAATTGTATCAACCATAGCATTTCCTAAGAAAATATTAATGAGACTGACAATAATGATACCAACCAATCCCATTGCTAAAATACTAGATATTTTCGTCAAATCCACTTTTGTAAAATATCCATATAGTCCAAAAATACCAAACATCAAAGCTGCTACACCAAATACCAACAAAATAGATGGTAATGAGAAAATGATAAAGATATAAGATAACATCAATCCTGTAACAAAGCTATAAAGTGCAAACGACAGCTTAGCAGTAAACGAACTCATTTTTGTAATTCTAGCAGCCAGAAAAATAACAATGGCAAGTTCAATAATAAACCAAACCCAACCTAGCTTTAATACATTCCAAGCTAAAAATTCTTGTGTAGATACATAAAACGATGTTCCAAATGTAATCAAAAGTCCAATAAACATCCATAAAAATACTTTTGCAAAAATATTTTTTCCCATATGATTCACCTCACTTATAAGAATTATACCATGTTTTAATCATTTAACAAAGTATCGACCATGGTTTCTTTCATTTTCTCACTGATCTTTTGATATTCTTCTTTTGTTGGATAAATACTTGTAATCGTTCCATTTTTATTTTGGAACACAGTATGAATTTTTACAACTTGAATTTGAAAAGTACTTGCTAGTTCATACAAGCGTTCATTCGCATAGATTAATATTTCATTTAATTTCTCATTTTCTTCCAATGGATTATAAAAATCCGTCATAATAATATCTTCTTTACAGTATTCTCTTAGTAACTGGAATAAACGTTCCAGATCAATCATCATCTCATCGATATGGTAATATACCTCATTATAATTTAATGTTTCAAAATCTGGATTTACTCCAATTTTATAATATAAATCATTCATTCCAATCGAAAGTGTAACAAAATCTGCTTTAATTAAGGCATTTTTTAAAGTCTGATCTTTTCCATTCATTTGTATTGTCTTATTATCTGTAATATCATGAATCATATCTGTAATTCTCATATTATCTTTCGCAAACCCATTGATATATCGTTCTAATTTATTTTTTGATTTTAATTCTTCTTTTAAATAATCTGAATATCCATAAGTAATTTCTCCACTATTTGTTAACCCAAGTACTTGGTAATCTCCAAGTGCCACATAATATACTTTTTGATCCATATTAGATAAATAAATTAAAAATACAAGAATCAATGTCAAAACAATGACAAAAACAGTTTTTAATTTCATAAGATTCCTCCAAAAAAAGAAAGTAGATCTCTCTACTTCCACTATATTTCAATAAGTTCTATTTTAGCACCAACATGTGTTAATTTTTCGATAATATTTTCATATCCTCTTAATACATACTCGACATTTTTAATTTCTGTAACTCCATCTGCTTTTAATCCTGCTAGAAATAAACATGCTCCTGCTCTTAAATCTGTTGCTTCTACGACTGTTCCATGTAATTGTTGAATTCCCTGAATATCTAACATATCTCCCTTTACTTGAATCTTTGCTCCCATTTGGTTTAAATATGGAACATTTTGAAAACGATTCTCATAAATTGTTTCTTGCATATGAGATATACCTTCTGTAAAACAGAGGAGTGCAGTAATTGGTTGTTGAAGATCGGTTGGAAAACCAGGATATACCGCTGTTTTAATTGATGTTGGTTTTAGATGATCACTACGAGAAACAGTAACAGCATTCTCTTTTAATTCATAAGAAACTCCCATCTCTTTTAACTTTGCTAGTAAAGGTTCAATATGATTTGGAATAATATTTTCAATAGTCAATGGATTTCCCATTAAGGCTCCCAATATCACATAAGTACCAGCTTCAATGCGATCAGGAATTACTTCTATATAGGCACTTTTCAAACTAGATACCCCTATAATCGAGATCTCACTTGTTCCAGCCCCTTCAATCTTCGCCCCCATATTATTTAGTAAGGTTGCTACATTCACAATCTCTGGCTCTTTTGCCGCATTATGAATTGTTGTTTTTCCCTTTGCTTTTACACTTGCTAAAAGAGCATTGATCGTCGCTCCAACACTCGCAAAATCAAGATAAATATCCGTTCCAATTAGTTCATCTGCTTCGATTCGATATTTATTGCCATCAATCTCTACTTTCGCACCTAATGCTTCAAATGCCTTGATATGTTGATCAATTGGTCTTTTTCCAATCGCACAACCTCCCGGAAAATACATTTCTACTTTCTTATATTTTCCCAATAAAGCTCCCATAAAATAATAAGATGCTCTTAATTTCTTAGAAATTTTCTCTGGTATTTCTTTATTCTCGATCTGTTCTGATTGAATTGTCATTCTAGATCCTTCCCGTTTGATTTTAGCTCCTAAATACACTAAAATCTCATCTAAAGCATCAATATCTGTAATATCAGGAATATGATCAATCACAACTTCTTCATCCGATAATAAACTTGCAGGTACTAAAGCCACTGCACTATTCTTCGCCCCACTAATACAAATAGTTCCAGTCAGTGGAACACCACCATGAATTACTAACTTTTTCATTTTTACCTCTCCTGTATATTTTATGATAAATTGGTCTCGTTGTTATGCTTTTCCATTGCTTTCAAGTAGACGAATCTTCTCATCTATTTTATCTTTGATTGCCTGTTCTCCAGCTTTGATTACTTTTCTAGGATCATAAACTAATTGATTTTCTTTTAAAAATGATCGCACTGCTTTCGCCCATACAATTTGTAGATCCGTATTAATATTTAATTTACATATTCCACAAGTAACACTCTTCTTGATCAGTTCATCTGGAATTCCTGAACCACCATGTAATACCAGTGGTAAATTCGTCTTTTCTTTTATTTCCATCATACGTTGAAAATCTAATTTTGGTTCTCCTTTATAAATTCCATGAACACTTCCCAAAGCAGGTGCTAGTGAATCAATTCCCGTTTCTTTGGCCAAACGAACAGCGTCTTCAACTTTCGCATAAGCGAGTTCATCAGCAACTCCATCTTCTTCGCCACCAACATGTCCAATTTCTGCTTCTACTGTCACATTTTTCTGATGAGCATATTCTACTACTTCTTTTGTCATTTGAATATTTTCTTCTACAGAATATTTTGATGCATCAATCATAACAGATGTAAAACCAGCATCAATTGCTTCCTTACAAGATGCCACACTACTTCCATGATCTAAATGTAACACAACAGGAACTGTAATTTGTAATTCTTCTACCATTGCTTTTACCATTTCTGTCACTGTGTGAAAACCAACCATGTACTTTTTAGCACCTTCACTGACTCCCAAAATAACAGGACTCTTTTCTTTTTCACATTCTTCTAAAATAAATCTTGTCCATTCTAGGTTATTAATATTAAAATGCGGTACTGCATACTTTTCTTCTTTTGCTTTTTCTAATACTTCTTTTGAATTTACTAACATATTCATCCTCCCTTTTTATTATAGCAAGTTTTCTCTTATAAAACAATCAGAGTCCGTAGAGGATTCCTAATATAATTAATACACATCCACCTAATATCGGGGCAACAGTCCCTAATAATTGATTTAATTTCTTTCCTAGTTCTAATCCTAAACAAGTAAATATCCCACTACAGAAAGAAAAAATACCAGCACAAAGAAGAAGATGATCAGAAATCGCATTCATTCCAACACCAACCGAAAAACTATCAATAGACACTGCAAAACCAAATAAAAACATTTCAAATAAACGAAATACTTTCGTCTCTTTTTCTTTCTTAAAGCTCTCTAAAATCATTTGAATCCCAATAAAGATTAATAAAACACAGATGATAAAATCAGGATTGAGGGGAAAGAAATGAAAGATGAGTTTTCCAAAAAAATGTCCCAAAAGTGGCATCACAAAGTGAAACAAAGAAACAATCAAAGAGAGTTTGAAAATATAATTCTTTTTTAAATTCAATGTTCCGTACAACAATGCAAGAGAAAAAGCATCCATGGATAAACTTATTCCAATCAAAATAACAACAAAAATATGCATAGAATCACCTAAATTATTCTATGCATAGAAACTATAAATATTTTTCAATGAGTTCTTGAATAAAAAATTGATATTCTGTTTCTTCTTCTGCCTCTGTCTCTTCTGCTTCCATAATGCAAAGTGGAGGGAAGAGAACACACCACCAATTATCTCCTTCTCCTTTTCCTAATGTCACAAGTAATGATTCATACTCTCCCTCTTCATAAGTGACACCTTTATATTCTTTCTCAGGAAAATAATGATACCCATAATCAATTTGAAAAGATTGTGTGCTATTTTCTCGACGCAATGTATTTTCTACACTTGTATATATAGTAGGAAGTTGATTTTGTATCTTCTCTCTGGCAGCATTGATTCCATGTGTATTTTCTAATATGGTATATAAATCCCCTTGTACTGCTTCACTTACTTTTTTCTTTAATGATTGATCTTCTTTACTATTTGAGTTTGCTAAAACACGAAGACGAATCGCTTCATTTGGTATCATAACCTCTGTTGAATGATTGCCAATACATTGAAAAAATAAAACCGAAACAATTCCTAATATGACCCATTTTCTCATAAAAAATCGCTCCCTTACATTGTCATAATGAGCGATTAAAAAATATTTATACATTTATTTATGATAAGATTCGTGATGTATGATTTTATAAGAACGATAAATCTGTTCTAATAATAGAATACGAAATAATTGATGAGGAAAAGTCATCTTACTAAATGATAAAGAAAGATCACTTCTCTCTTTAATACTTGCATCTAATCCATAAGAACCACCAATTACAAAAGTAATTGTAGAATAGTTCTGAAATAAATCATCTATTTTCTCCGCAAGTTGTTCACTAGAAAAAGCTCTTCCTTCTATTTCTAAAGTAATCACATAATCTTTGGAACCAATCTGTTTTTGAATCAGTAATGCTTCTTTTTTCTGGTTTTCCTGAGCATTCCCGTTAGTATAATCCGGAAGTTCTATTATCTCTAATTTTGTATATTTACTCAATCGTTTTTGATATTCTTTAATTGCTTCCCGAAAGAAAGATTCTTTGATTTTTCCAACACATATGATTTTGATCATACTTCTACCAACTCCGTTTGCTCTTTCTGATGAGATATGACAACAGGAATTTGATAAGGTAAATTTTCCACACAAGTATCATAAGCAATTTTCTCATCATTATTTTCTTCACTCAAATGGATTAAAATAATCTCTTTTGTTTGATTTCCAATTAACTTAGATAAATAATAACTACTATCTTTATTGGACAAATGTCCTCGGTCTCCTAAGATACGTTGTTTTAAATGATATGGATATTTTCCATTCATTAAAAGTTGAATGTCATGATTACTCTCCATAATATACAAACTTCTGTTTTTTAAAATTGGAAAATATTTCTGATTTAAATATCCCGTATCTGTAATATAAACAATGGATGCGGTCTCTTCTTCAAATAAATATCCATTGGAATCAGCAACATCATGGCTTGTTTTAAATACAGTAACATGAAACGTATCTATCTCATAACTTTGATCAATAATTTGATAAGAAAAATCAGGATACATTTTTACAAGTTCTTCATACATAACTTGACTCACATATAAGCTTGGGTGATATCTTTTCATAAAGACACGTAGACCGTTGATATGATCTACGTGTGTATGAGTAAGAAAAATTCCTTCTATTTCACTAGGCTCTACTTCTAATTCTTTTAATTTTTTTTCAATATAAGAAGCAGTCATTCCTAGATCCACTAAAAACTTATGTTGGTTTGTTTCTATATAAGTGGAATTCCCCTTACTACCGCTTGCTAAAACACTAACTCTCATTAATATAACAGCAATGCATTATATGCGGTACCACGTCTTGGTGGTCCACCAACCCAAGCTTCAAAGTGTAAGTGACATCCGGTGGCTCTACCGGTTCTTCCTACATATCCAATTAATTGACCTTTTTCAACAACTTGACCAACCTCTACAACATAACTTGCCATATGTGCATATAAAGTATAATATCCATTATTATGATTAATTGTTACATAATTACCATTTCCTAAATCAGGTCGATAATCTGCTTCTGTTACTACTCCATTATTTGCAGCCCAAATTGGTTGACCACAGCTTTCTGAAATATCCGCACCCGTATGTAAAGAACGGGTTCCACTAATTGGATCAATACGATAACCCATAGGACTAATTACATAGTGACTTGGGGTAGGCCAATACCATGCTCCATATCCAACAGAAGGAATCACCTTATCTCCTTTGACCACAATTTGTTCAATTGCAGGTTTTAATTCCTCTCTAGACTGAATCTCTGAAGAAATAACATCCCCATTTAAATAAGTTAATTCTTGCTGAACACGATCTAACCCATCTTCTCCTTGTTGAATAATTTCATCTTCTCCTACCAATTTAGTAGAATCATAACGCTCCTCTGTTGAGAAACTATTAACAACATCAGAAGTTTGATTGACAACAGCTACAACTTGAATCTGAGGATCAGTCATTCCAATCACAACCGTTTGTCCTGGAAAAAGTAAACTCATTTCACTAGTAAACTCTGGGTTTGAAATTAAAAACTCATTCACACTAATCTGATTGTTAAATGCTACTTGACTAATCGTATCTCCTGCTTGCACAACATAATCTTTCTTATTATTGTATTCACCAAATAATAGAAATTGGGATAATTCTGTTGAATCCGTATAAATCTTTTCTGTCACAGGAATATAACTTTCACTCATTGTCATATTATTATTGATATAAATATCATCAATATAACTTCCTGTTGTTGTTACTGGTGTTTGTGTATCATTCATATACGCATTATATTCTTCCGTTCCCACAAAGGTTTTTACTGTATTTTCCAATGCTTCTTTCGCAACAGATTCTTTATCAATATATATTTGGATCTTATCATCACCATCTTGAATACTGAAACGATATCCTTTGATCGTAAATGGTTTTTTCTCTGATATTTTCTCATAAATATCAGAAATAGAATCTGTCTCTTCGTTGTATGTGACTACTTTTTTGATTTCAAGTCCATTTGGAGCATATACTTTATCAACGTTAAATTTTCTTTTATAATCTTCGCCTCTTTCGTCAATATAGTCTTCTAAAGCTTCTTTTGACTTTACCTTGCCAATCACTTCATCATCCAAATAAACTTCATAAACTGTATTTGGTTCTACATCTCCACGTGATTGAAAACCAGATACAAATACAGTACTAATTAAAACAATCACAAATAATACCAAACCTATTTTCTTCATAAATCACATACCTTTCTCTTTAAGACTCTTCGCGATTAATAAAATTCAAAAATGTCGATGTCTGTAATTTAAAAATCAAATCAATTGTCGCAGTAGGACCACTACGATTTTTACGAATTAATAATTCACTACGACTTGTATTTTCATCAATCGCATTTTCTTTGTGATAATAATCATCACGATATAAGAAAGCAACCATATCTGCATCTTGCTCAATTGATCCAGACTCTCTTAAGTCACTCAAAATCGGACGCTTGTCATCTCTACTTTCTACACTACGCGAAAGTTGAGCAAGAGCAATTACCGGAATATTCAATTCCATTGCCATTGTTTTTAATGAACGAGAAATCTCTGATACTTCCTGTTGTCTTTGTCCCGCATATTTACTAGATCCACTGATTAATTGCAAATAATCAATGATGACTGCGGAAAGACCAGACTCACTTGCAGAGAGTCTACGACACTTAGAACGAATGTCACTAATAGATAAACCTGGAGTATCGTCGATAAATATTTTCTTAGAAGATAAACGGCTCATCGCTTCATTGACTCTTTTCCAATCTTGGTGCTCTAACTTTCCTGTACGAAGCTTGCGACTATCTATCTGTCCAGCACTTGCGATCATACGCATAGCAAGTTGTTCGGCACCCATTTCCAAGTTGAAAATGGCAACTGACTTATCTGTATTATCCGCCATATTCATGGCTAAATTTAAAGCAAATGCTGTTTTTCCCATGGCAGGACGAGCTGCAATAATAATCAACTCATTCTCATGAAATCCGGAAGTAATACGATCCAGATCGTAAAAACCAGTTGCAATTCCAGTAATTTCACCCTTATTCTTTGATAACTTTTCTAAATCTAATTGCGTCTTATTTAAAACATCTGTCAAACTGCGAAACTCTGTTCCTTTTCTCGTTTTTACAACATTTAATATTTTCTTCTCTGCATTATCTAATAGTTCACTAATATCTCCTGTTGCTCCAAAACAATCATTTGCAATCTCTGTAGATTCTTCAATTAATCTCCTTAAAATCGCATTTTCTTCCACAATCTGCATGTAATTATCCACATTAGCAGCACTAGGTACAATATTTGTCAGTTCACTCAGGTACTCAACATCGCCAACTTGCTTTAACCATTTTCTCTTATCTAATTCTGCACTCACAGTAGTAAAATCAATTGGAACTTGTTTTTCCACTAAGTCACGCATCACTTCAAATATTTTTCTGTGACTATCAGAATAAAACAAATCTGTATCTAAATTTTCAACACACTTCTGAGCAGCATACTTCGATAAAAACATAGATCCTAAAACAGATTGTTCTGCTTCTAAATTGTGTGGTATGACTCTTTCTTTCATGAGAATCCCCCCTGTATCCATTTTATTTTACATGGACTTTCATTTTTGCAATTACTTTTTTATGTAGTTCAATATCTACATAATGCATTCCTAAACTTTGGATTGGATGATCCAAGTGAATTTGCTTCTTATCAATATCATATCCTTCTTTGGATAATGCTTCTTTGATTTGTTTTACAGAAATCTGGCCAAACATTCTTCCTTCTTTTCCAGTTTTTGCCTGAAACTCAAACGTTTTTTTCTCGATTTCTTTCTTTAAATCTTCCATATCATGGACTTTTAATGTTTCTTCAATTCCACGACGTGCTTCTTCATTTTTCATTTTTGTCATGTTTGCTGAGTTTGCTAAAACCGCATAACCATTTTTGATTAAGAAATTATTTCCATAACCATCCTTAACTTCTTTTACTTCTCCCTTTTTACCTTGCCCTTTTAAATCACGAATGAATATTACCTTCATAAAATCACTCTCCATTCAATATTTTGATTAATTCATCTTTTACTTCCATCAATGTCTTATTCTTCATACTTGTAGCAGCTTCCGTTGTATGACCACCACCACCAAGTTGTTCCATATAAGACTCTACATTGATCAGTCCAATCGATCTTGCACTTACATAAACAGTTTCATCATCTAATCTTCCAATTACAAAAGATGCCTCTACTTCATCAAATTTTAGAAGTTCTTCTGCAATTACAGCAAGATCTTTCCTTTCATAGTGCTCATCATCCATAATACACATCGCCATATTTTTATTAATCATAAAACTTCTCTTCACAAAACGCTGTCTTTTTAGATAACGATTACGATCTTCCTTTAATAACATTTGCTTTAATATATGATCCGCACCAATCCTTGTTAAAAATGCTGCAGCTTCATAAGTTTTATCGGTGGTCTTTACATTAAACTGGTTGGTATCAATTTCAATCCCAGCTAACATGATCGTTGCAATCACTGGATTTACTTTCTTATTTAAATATTTTAGATAATCCACCATAATCTCGTTCACACTCGATAAATCTGGCGCAATATATTCAAAAATAGTTGGATACGTAATCTTATGATTTTTCACATGATGATCAATCACTACAATATTTTGAAATTGATCAACAACATTTGGAAATTCTAACATTTCTTTCTTATAAACATCAAGTATGACAAGTAAACTATTTTCTTTTTTATATTTCAAATAGTCTTCTTCATTTAAAAAATGAACATCAATTTTTGTCTTTTCTAAACACTCTAAAGCATGAGAAATTGCCACATTATCTTTCAAGTTTTCTAAAAAAACATATGCTTTCTTATCAAAACTTCTTACAATCTCATATAGAGCTAAAGAAGATCCAAAGGCATCCATATCAATATCATGGTGTGCCATAATCATAACATTATCACTTTCACGTATTAATGAGGTTAATTTCTTGAACATTGTTTCCATGGAATCACCTACATAACATTATACTATAAATAAAAAAAAATGAAAATGTAATTTCACAAATTCATTTTATCGATGCTTTGGTGTTAATACAATTTTCTTAGAATTATCTTCAATTCCTAAAACAAGTTGATCTTCTGTGACAACATCTTCTAAAAATAAATCACGTCTAATATATTGATCAATCACCGCTTGTTGAAATTCATTTAATTTTGTTCCATCAAAAGAAAGCTGTAACAAATGCATCACATCTATAGGGTTCGTCATTTTTTTACCACTTCGAACAACCAATTGATCAGCATGAGCATTATATTCCATAAAATGTTCTGCCTTTGTTTCATCTGGTAACGTCCAAAGGCGAATTTTATCTGGTTCAATGCAAATAACGTCCTTTTGTTCTTCTAAACAATGTTGAAAAGCTCGCATATTTCTCATATTATGAACAAAATCCGAATAAATAATTTTTTCTATTTCTGTTGATAATTCTACCGGGTCAGAAATTTGGCACAATGGTTTTCCATGACAAATATATTTTTTATCAACATTCTCAGTAATATCTTTACAAACCATGCAATCTTTTCCAAATAGTTTTTCCAACTTTCTTTGTTTTATTTCCAAATATAGTAACATTCTTGTTGGGTTTCCCTCTAAATTAAAATAATAATCATCCAATGTATCTGTAGAAACAACATATTTCTTTAAAGTTTCTAGCTCCTTTTGTACTTTTTGATATTCTTGTCTTAAAGCAAATATAATTTGACTTAACTTATATACTTTCTCCATATACGATCTCCCCCAAAGATATTGTTTATTTTAACTCATATTTTCTTTGAAGTAAATATTTTTTTGCAAAATCTTTAGAAAGTCTTTCAGAGAATGGGATGTAATCGGATAAAAATTTTTCTTGTGCATGTTCTGAATATTTAATTAATCTTCCGGCTGTATTTTTAAATAATATTTCGGTACCTGTAGTAATTTATTTATGATTGCATATAATTCTTAATTGATTGTAATATATCTTCTTCGACAGGAACATTTCTAAAACTTACTAACGCAGGCCATTCCTCATCCTTCCAAGTTTTTCCAAAAATATTTATAACCTTATCATAACGAGGAAAAGCATGATAATGAACAAAAGAATCATGCATCATAGCAACAGTATAATTAAACTTAATTGCGCCAAATTTAGAAACGCATACGTCTTCATACCATTTAATAACTTCAGGGAACTCAGCACTTTCCTCAGGAAGAATATTGCCTAATGATGAAGTTTCCCTTTTTAACAGAATAACTGCATCACCAATAGTTACCTGTTTCGGACGAACACATACAATCCAATACTTAAATTCTTTAATACATCTTGTCTCAGGTTTAAATTTTTTCATAAATGTCAAGTCCATGAGAAACACTCCTTTCAACATCAAGAGACTACCAAAGTAATTATAGTATAGGAATGGAATTATTGTCAACGAAGGTATATGCAACATGTGACTTTTAAGTTAAAATGTCCGCTTTTTTAGATTGGTTTACAAGTTAAAATGTCCTATTAAAAAACACAATGTAAAAAATTGAATTTTAAGTTAAAAGTCACATTTTCATCAAGCATCTCCCTTTGCTTTCATCTTTTTCACTAAATCTTTTATCTTTTTAAAACGATGATGAAGACCTGATTTTGTAATTTGATTCCCTGTTTCTATACTGATAATCTCACTTAGTTCTAATAGTGATACTTCAGGATATTTCAAACGATAATTGGCTGCTTCTTGCACTTTCTCATCTAATAATTCAAAAACATCTTTCTCTTTTAAATACTCGATATCTTTTACTTGTTGAAAAGCAGTTTCCATTTGTTTTTCTACATTTGCTTGTTCACAGTTATTTAACCGATTAGCACGGTTTTTTTCTTCACGAAAGATACGAATATCCTCATAGTATAATGTCGCTCTATCTGCTCCAATTACTCTTAAGAAATCTCCAATTTTTTCTGCTTCCTTCATATAAACCATATATTTGTTTTCTCTTTTTAACCATTTCGCATTCAAATGGAATTGATTTAATAACTCTTGAATAAATTCTGCATATTCAAAATCACTGAAGACAAATTCTAAATGGTATCTAGATGTTTTCGGATCATTCATACTTCCACAAGATAAGAAAACTCCTCTTAAGTAATCTCTTTTTAATTCAAAATCATCATAGATATAGGTTTTGGGAATCATACTCATTTTTCCGTTTTCAATAATAGATAAATCTTCTAATATTTCTTCTTTCTTTTGTTTTACTTCAAGAATATACTGTAAATTTTTATTAAAGTTATAACCACGACGTACGGTGATACGTGGCGTAATATCATAATTTCTTTGTAATAAATTGAATATATGACTGGATACATTTTCATTTTCCGTTATGATTTGAAAATAATTAGGATAAATAATACCAAGATTGCGAATCAACGCAGATAGTTCAGAAATCTCATCTGTTTTCGTCGTTGTTAAGTTGCATACTTCTTCTTTAATTTTACTTGTAAACGACATTATAATAAATTGGAGAAGATATGGAATGCTAATTTCATTGTATTATGTCTTAACACACCATCTTCGATAATCACAAAATCATCTTCTATAATTTGTACATTTAACTCTTTTAAAGCAGCAATATCAACTTTGACAGGATCTTTCTGTTCTAAATCTGCATATTTATCTCTCAATACTTTATCAATTATTCCTTCATTGGCAATTACTGTATCTACTTTATGTTTTCCTAAATATTTATTTAAGACTTTAATATGATCTGCTACGGTAAAATTATCTGTTTCTCCTGGTTGGGTCATCATATTACAAACATACATCACTTGGGCATGGCTCTTATCTATTGCCTCAATGACATCTTTGCAAATTAAATTAGGGATAATACTTGTATATAAACTTCCCATAGAAAGTAAGATTAAATCTGCTTCTTTAATAGAACGAATTACTTCTGAACTAACAACAGGTTCCTCTTTATAATATACTTTCTTTATCACACCATGCGTTTCTGTTATATTATGTTCTCCTTCAATGGTTCTTCCATCTTCCATATCAGCCATTAATACAACGTTATCTTCTGTTAATGGTAATACTCGACCCTTTAGATTTAGGATTTTTGCTAATGCTTCAATTCCTTCTGATAAATTCCCATTAATATTTGACATAGCCGTTAATAATAGATTTCCTACAGTATGACCATCTAAATCACTTGTTGTATGGAATCGATAGTTAAATAGCTTTTCTACAAGTGGTTCTACTTCTGAAAGTGCGACAATGACACGTCTGATATCTCCAACAGCAATTGTATTAAATTCCTGTCTTAATCTACCAGTACTTCTGCCATCATCACAAACAGAAACAATTGCAGTAATATCTACTGGAAATTGTTTTAGACCACGAAGTAGAGTAGACATCCCTGTTCCTCCACCCAACACAACAATTTTCTTTTTCATTCACTATCACCACTATTATTATACTATATTTTTTTATAAATTGCTCATTTCTCTACAAAAAAAGAATTCGTAACATTCTACCAATTCTTTTCACAATTCATTTCTTTATCTACCATCGTTGCTGCAACTGCACCATCTCCGACAGCAGTGGTTAATTGATAAACTTCTTTTTGAACACAATCTCCACAAGCGTAAATTCCAGATACTGTCGTATGCATTTGTTGATCTGTAACAATAAAATGGTCTTTTAATTCAATACCTGTATTTTCTAAGAAGTCTGTATTTGGTACAGATCCAATATATACAAACAATCCATCTAAAGAAAGCGTTTCTTTTTGATTTTCTTTTGCTATTTCAATTCCATTTAAAACAGTTCCATCTCCTAGTAATTTTGTAATATTTGTTTGATATGATAAAGAAACGTTGTGACATTTTTTTAATCGTTCTAATAATAATGGACTTCCTTTATATTTCTCACTTCGATTGATCATCAACACTTTTTCACAGATATTGGATAGATATAAAGCTTCTTCTAATGCACTATTTCCACTTCCTACTACTGCAACTGTTTTTCCTTTAAAGAATGCTCCATCACAGAGAGCACAATAACTGATTCCATGGCCTATATACTGTTCCTCGAATTCTAAGTTTAATTTTCTAGGATATCTACCAGATGCGATAATTAATCGTTTACAAGTATATTCTCCTTTATTTGTCTTTATGTAAATCTTATCTTCTTTTTTTATACTCTCTACAGATTCAAATAATACAGGAATGTTAAGAGCTTGAACTTGTTCATACACATTCATCGCAATGGTAGGTCCATCTACTTTTAAAAAACCTGGATAATTTTCTACTTCCGCTGTTTTATTAATTTGACCGCCAGGAATTTCTTTTTCCATTAATATCACATCATGACCAGCTCTTTTTAAGTAAATTGCAGCCGTCATTCCACTCATTCCAGCTCCAATAATGATAATACTATGCTCCATAATTTTCCTCCTTATAAAGCTTCTTTTGCTTCTTAAAACAATAGATTGCTACCATAATACCAGATAGTACAAACAAAATAGACATAATTTGAGCAATCTTAATTGGCCCTAACATCAAACTATCTGTTCTTAATCCTTCTACAAAGAATCTTTCTATTCCATACCAGATAAGATAAAAACTAGTTAATGTTCCTATCTTTAACTTTTTCTTTCTCTTCAAAAGTAATAGTATGATAAAGCCAATAAGACACCAAATAGACTCATATAAGAAAGTAGGGTGATGATAATTTCCACCAATCAACATCCCATCAATAATAAATTGTGGAAGATGAATCCTTTCTAAAAAAGATAAACTCGTTACAGGACCATATGCTTCTCCATTCACAAAGTTCCCCCATCTTCCAATTGCCTGTCCTAAAATCAGGGCAACAACCGCCATATCACAAAAGAATAGGGGAGAATAATGATTTTTTTTCGTAAAGTATAATAGATAAAGAAGTCCTGCAAGAATTCCTCCATGAATTGCTAGACCACCTTCCCATACTTTCAAGATATCCATTGGATATTGTAAATAATAATCAAGGTGAAACAGAACAAAATAAAGCCTTGCTCCAATAAAAGCTATTGGAATTAAAAAAAAGAAAAAATCAATCATCTGATCCTCAGATATTCCATGATGTTTTGCTTCCTTTAATACATAAGTTCCTCCTAACAAAAGTCCGATTGCAATAAAAAGAGAATACCAGTGAATTTGTAGTGGGCCAATTTCTATCAATATTGGATTCATACTTTCTTTCTCCTAAAAAGGGGAGTTAAAACAATACTATCCATTAACATATTTAATATTGAAATAATCACTGCAATCAGAAATGCCATCCAAAATCCATGAATTTGAAAGTGATTTCGTAAAAGAAAACTAACAATATATAGAATAAAAACATTGATACATGGATAAAATAAACCCAATGTAAGTCCTGTAATTGGTAAAGTCAACCAAAACAAAATTGGTTTGATTGTTTTATTCAATATGAAGATGATAATCGCTGCAATCAGTGCCCAAAACCCAAAATAATTAGAATCAATCTGTAATGTCTTAGGAAATAAAAGAGAAACAGCAATTAATATAATCGCATATCCTACCATACCAATAAACCATTCAATCACACGATTTAAATGAACTTTATGTTCTTTACTATCTTCAATAATTATGCGCATATCTTCACTTCCCTTATTCTATTATATCATAATTCTATGCAAGTATGTATCTACACTTTTCTCTTTAAAAGATGTCAAAAATAGACAAAAATAGAGTATATGTTTTGTTTTATACTCTATTTTTCAGATGATTCACTTTGTAATTCAAACAAAATATTTCTTAATTCCATAGCTCTTTCAAAATCTAAATTCTTTGCAGCCAAATTCATTTCTGATTCAATTTCCATCATCAATTTATGTCGTTCTTGTTTACTCATCTTCTCTGGCTTTTTCTCTTCGATTTCTTTATTATTGGAAATCACTTCATGAATTTCTTTTATAATTGTTTTAGGAGTAATTCCATGTTCTTGATTGTATTTCTCTTGAATCGCACGTCTTCTTTTTGTTTCATCAATTGCTACTTTCATCGAATCACTAATCGTATCCGCATACATAATGACATGTCCTTCACTATTACGAGCAGCTCTACCAATTGTCTGAATCAAACTGCGATCACTACGCAAGAACCCTTGCTTATCCGCATCTAAGATTGCAATCAAACTAACTTCTGGAATATCAATTCCCTCGCGTAATAAGTTAATTCCAACCACAACATCATATTTTCCTAATCTTAAATCACGAATAATTCTCATACGTTCCAATGTTTTTATTTCACTATGAAGATATGCTACTTTAATATCCGCACTTTTCAAATATGTCGTTAATTCTTCTGCCATACGAATTGTTAAAGTAGTAACCAATGTTCTCTCGTTCTTTTCCATTCTCTTATGAATTTCATTCAACAGATCATCAATCTGATCTTTTGTTGGTTTTACTTCAATCGTTGGATCTAACAATCCTGTTGGACGAATAATCTGTTCCACAATATGACTTCCTGCTAAAGCCTTTTCATAATCTCCAGGTGTTGCAGAAACATAAATTGCTTGATGAATCTTTCCTTCAAACTCTTCAAAACGAAGAGGGCGGTTATCTAAAGCACTCGGCAAACGGAACCCATAGTTCACTAAAACTTCTTTTCTTGCCCGATCTCCATTGAACATCCCTCTTACCTGTGGTAACGTCACATGGGATTCATCCACAACTAATAAAAAATCATCTCCAAAAAAATCAATCAAAGTCGTTGGCATCGCTCCTGGTGGCTTTAACGCTAATGGCCTAGAATAGTTCTCAACACCTCTACAAAATCCTGTCTCCAAAAGCATTTCCATATCATAATTTGTTCTTTCCATTAACCTTTGATATTCAATTAATTTATTTTCTTTTTTAAACTTCTCTAATTGTTGTTCTAGCTCTTCCTTGATATTTTTTACCGCTATTTTTAACTTATCTTCACTCGTAACAAAGTGACTTGCAGGAAAAATACTAATACTATTTTTTAAAGTTAATACAGCTCCAGTCACTGTATCAAACTCTGCAATCCGATCTACTTCATCTCCGAAAAACTCAATACGAATCCCTTTCCCATGTTGATTAATCGGTACTAACTCCAAAGTATCACCACGAACACGAAAAGCCCCACGTTTTAAATCCATCTGATTTCTTTCATATAACATTTCAATTAACTTCTCAATCACTTCATCTCGATCAATGGTCTCACCGACATCAATTGTTAACATCTTCTTACGATATTCCTCTATATCTCCAATACCATAAATACAAGAAACACTCGCTACTACAATCACATCTTTGTACTTGAGTAGGGCAGAGGTAGCAGAGTGACGTAGTTCATCAATTTCATCATTAATCGCTGCATCTTTTTCAATATATGTATCGGTTTTTGCGACATAAGCTTCTGGTTGATAGTAGTCATAGTATGAGACAAAATATTCTACATGATTATTTGGAAACAATTCTTTTAATTCCCCATATAATTGCCCAGCTAATGTTTTATTATGAGCAAGCACTAAAGTAGGTTTATTCACTTCTTTGATTACATTCGCAATCGTAAAAGTTTTTCCAGTTCCTGTTGCTCCCAATAATACCTGATGTTTTACTCCCTGTTTTATACCAGTTGTTAGTTGTTCTATCGCTTCTGGTTGATCTCCACTAGGTTTAAACTTTGAATGAATTTTGAACATTGCTTCTTTCTTTTTTTCCATATTATCCTCCTTTACTACGATTACTACCAACCTGAAAATTCGTATCCTATCTTCAAAAATTCGTATTCTAACCTATTTTAATAACATCAAAAATGTGTCTTTTTTGCTTGGATACGAATTTCGGCCACAAATTGACTAAATAAACCTAAATAAAACTAAATAATCAAAGACGTTTTTCAATAACCTATTTTAACACTATTTTGACAATAAAACAAGGAAGCCAAATCTGAAATGCAACCCATAGAGTAGACACAATAAAAAAAGAATTTACAAATAATATGAAATAAATTTCAATGCAACTCCTTTTATTTTAAAATTATTTTTTTATATGATATTATTTTGTTTTTATAACCTCAAGAATTTCTCCATTATCTACCTTAAATACAATATCAGCTAATTCCTCAATATCTTCCTTTATATGGGAAGCAATAATTATTATCTTGTTTTTTTTCTTTTCTTCTAATAATATTTTTCTAATTTTTTTTGCTGTTTCATCCTCTATTCCATTAAATGGTTCATCAAGAACGATTACTTCTGGATCTTCCATTAACACCTGAGCTATTCCTAGTTTTTGTTTCATTCCAAGTGAATATTCACAATATTTTTTATTAATATCATTAGTTAAATTTACTTTATTCAATACTTCAATTATCTTTTCATCTGAAATCTTTTTTTGAATATTTGCCAATAATTTTAAGTTTTCAAATCCTGTCAAATAAGGTAAAAAGTTAGGTTTTTCTATAAGTGAACGCGTAGATGGTGGGAATAAGCCACTTTTTTTCAAATCAACATTATCAAAGTATATTTGTCCTTCAGTTGGTTCATAAAAGCCACATAAAAGTTTCAAAAATACACTTTTTCCACTACCATTTCTACCAATCAATCCATATATTTTGCCATTTTCAAATTCTAAATTTACATTTTTTAAAATTGGTGTCTTTTTAAATTGCTTATTTACATTTTTAAACTCTATCTTCATTTAAAAGCTCCTTTCAAATATTTTAACTATAGATTTTTTTAATACAATTATATATATGATTGTATTAAATATAAGAAAAAATATTAAATCAATAAAATTATTTTCAAACAAATACGGATTTATAAAAAATAAAATATTTTTTCTGCTAATATAATAAATCATATATATTAACAGCAAAA
>CALVJU010000048.1 GCA_944332375.1 uncultured Bacilli bacterium | reverse complement strand
CGACCATTATTCTTCTGTGGAATCTTTGTAGGAATTGGTTTTGCTAGTAAGTGGAATGTTGCTTATGGATTTATTGGAATTGCCATTTTATTCTTCATGAATATGTATAAACGATACAAAGAATATTTACATGCTAAGAAAAAAGTAGAAGTAGAACATTCTACTGATGAGATGGATCAGAAAGTATATCAAAGTTTTCGAGGAAATTTTGTAAAAACTATTTTTGCTTGTGTCTTATTCTTTGTCATTATTCCATGTATCATTTACTATTTATCTTTTATCTTCATTTTTGATATTACAGATATTGGTACTTATACAAAACAAGTGTTTGATTATAATGTAAATATGTTTAATTATCACAGTAAGTTAGTTGCAGCCCATCCATTTGAATCTTCTTGGTATGAATGGCCAATTATGACAAGACCAATTTGGTATGCATGGAATGAATCTACGTTCCATCCAGGTGTTGTAAGTAGTATTTCTGCATTTGGTAATCCTCTTGTTTGGTGGGGAGGACTTGGCGCATTACTTGCTACATTAATTATTGGAATTAAGAAACGTGATAAGATTGCCGCCTTTATTATCATTGGCTATTTATCCGTATTACTTCCATGGGCATGTATTAGTAGAATTGTATTTATATACCATTATTATCCAGCAGTGATCTTTTTAGCACTTGCCCTTGCTTATGTCGCATACCATGTTGTTCAAAAGTGGAAAAAAGGGATTTATGCAGTGATGATTTATGTCGCCATTGCGTATGCGTTATTCTTCTATTTCTTCCCAGTTTTATCTGGTAGTCCTACAACGAAAGCATACTTAAAACAATTGCAGTGGTTACCATCGTGGTCTTTCACATTAGAGTAAAGAGGTGGTTCAGTTGAAAAAAGGATTTACACTTGTTGAGTTAATTGGTGTGATTGCAGTACTGGGTATTATTTTATTAGTAACAATTCCGACATTAACGAGTACATTGAGAAGTAATAGTGATCAAAAATATGAGAATACACTGCAAGATATTTATCTAGCAACAGAACAATATACTTTAAATTACAAAGAACAATTCCCATCTTTAGAACAAATAGGGGGAAGTGCCATGGTAACTATTGAAACATTAAAAAATGCTGGTTATATTAATGAAAATTTAGAAAATCCAAATACAGGTGCTCCTTTTCAAAACAACGATTATATTGAAGTTACGATTGGGGAAGATTATAAACGTACTTATTCGTTTCATTCCGCCAGTTAAAAAAGTCAGAAGCCTCTGACTTTTATAGTATCATTTTCTTTAAGTTTTCAATTCCAGATTTTTCTAAGCGCGATATTTGAGCTTGACTGATTCCAATTTCCTCAGCAAGCTCCATTTGTGTTTTACCAATAAAATAACGGGACGTTAGTACATAACGTTCTTTTTCTTTTAGTTTTTGGAGGGCATCATGAAGAGCAATCCTTGTTTCTAGAGAGTAATTTTTATTTTTTTTGTCTTCTAATTGGTCTTCTAAATAGATGGTATCTCCTCCATCATTATAGATTGGTTCGAACATAGATACAGCTTCTTTTAAAGAATCGAGTGCCATTTGCACTTCATATTCAGGAAGGTTTAAGGCGGTTGCTACTTCTTGAATAGAAGCTTCTTTTCCGTGAAGCGCAGTCAATTCTTCTTTCTTTTTTAATGCTTTATAAGCAGTATCTTTAATGCTTCTAGCAATTCTTACGCTGTTATTATCTCTTAAATATCTTTTGACTTCCCCTAAGATCATAGGGACACTATAAGTTGAAAACTTTACTTGATAGGATAGATTAAAATGTTCAATGGCTTTAATGAGACCAATACAACCAACTTGAAATAAGTCATCCATGTTATCAACACGTTCATGAAATCTTTTTAAAATGCTCAAAACGAGTTTTAGATTTCCTTGGATGAGTGCTTCTTTTGCCTTTTCGTCTCCATTTTTATATTTCTGAAATAGTACAATCATTTCTTCATTCGATAATACTTGAATATTCGCAGTATTCACGCCACAAATTTCTACTTTGTGTCGTGCCATATATAACTCCTTTCTCCTTTTACATTTTGACCAAAATCAAAGGAGTTATACAAAAAGAGAAGAATAATTCTTGAAAAAGGATCCGATTTCATTTATAATAAGATATAGAATACTAGGAGGGTGCATATGTTTTTGAAAAAGAGGAAAGGTTTTACTTTAGTTGAGTTATTAGCCGTGATTGTGATACTTGGTGTAATCGCATTAATTACCGTGCCCTTAACAGGACAGGTGATGTTGAATGCACGAAGAAAAGCGATTGAAAATAGCGCAGAAGCATTACTAAGAGAGACAAGTCTTCAAGAGGCGATGAATAAAATTGGAGATAATGTTGATATCTCCATTACGGATAGCCGGTTAAATATCAGTGATAATCCATTCATCAGTGGAATTATTCGTAGAAATGATGATGGCGATTTAGAGCTTGAAAATGCGACGGATGGAGAATTTTGTGTGAATGGAACAAGTGGTCATTTAACAATTGAAGATGGTGCGTGTGTGATTGAGGATGATACACCGCCTGAATTGGAAGTGCAGCCTGGTTATATTGGAGCTACCGAGGCGGTAGTGATTGCCATTGGAAAAGATGAAGAGTCCGGAATTCGTGGCTATGAATTTAAATTAGAAGATGATGAAGAATATTCTCCAATGCAACCAGAAAACTATTATCAATTTGAAGATTTAGAACGTGGAACGACTTATACGGTAATCGTTCGTGTAACGAATGGTGTAGGACTCACTACAGAAAAGAGTGTTGAATTTACAACGAAAAATATTTCTCCTGCAACGTTTGTTGTATCAGAACCAAATAAGTGGACACAATCGAAAGATGTACAAATCATCTATCCTGCGAGAATTGATGGTGTAGAATATCGATATAAAGTAGGAGAGAATGATGAGTGGCACACACTCACTTCTGGAACAACAACGACTGTAACAGTTACAGAAAACAATACGATGGTATATGCAGAAGTCATTTTAGAGAGTGAAAAAGCACCTTCTAGTATCTTAGTGACTCATATTGATCGAGAACCGCCACAAGTGGAAGTAGAAGTGACTCCTGATCCTGATTCTTGGTCTCGTGAGAAAACAATTATTATTCGAGCAAACGATATGCCAAGTGGCGAAGATGGAAAAGATAATGCAGGAATTGCAGAAGAAGGTTATTCTTTTAACGAAGGAGCAACTTGGACAAAGGCAACGACTTTGACAGCAACAAAAGAAGATACGTATGAAATTCGTGTTCGTGATAATGCCGGTAATATTGCAAGTGCAACAGTTGTCATTGATAAAATTGATCGTATTGCTCCAACATGTGCAAGTGCAGGTGGAAGCGAGACTTGGACAAATCAAAGTGTTACATTAACTGGAACTTGTACAGATAATGGTGGAGGATCTGGATGTAGAGAACAAGTCATTACCTCTACGATTGACAATGAAATGAGTGGAACTGCAACACCGGGGACAGTAAGTGATTTAGCAGGAAATACAACTGCTTGTCCTACGCAAGAAGTACATATTGATAAAACACCACCTACTTGTGAAGTAGAAGGTGGAACAATAGAAAATGGCTTAATTCAAATTGAAGTGAATAAAGCAACAATTTTAATTGGAAAATGTAATGATACAGGTAGCGGATGTGCAACAGGTAATATGAGACAGACAGTTAGTACAAGTACTCTAGGAAATGTTTTAATTGGTACGATGAGAGACCGTGCTGGAAATACTGCAGATTGTACAGTAAATGTTGTGGAAGGAGATAATCCTGATCCTGGAACAGATACAACCCCACCAGAATGTCCTGTATTTACAGCAAATGTAGAACCAGAAACTTGGACAAATAAAAAAGTTGAAATTACAATTACACCATCAGAAGATACAGATAGTTGGGTATGGGAGACAAATCGTAGTACAACAACAGGCGAGAATGCAGTATGGAGAACTTGGGGTGCTAATATAGGTACACAAGTAAAAACACTTCAAGAATTACATAAATCCAGTGATTCTGTAGATTCTAAAGTACGTCAAGGACGTGTTATTGTATCAGATGCCCATGGAAATTCAAGGACATGTTATACTCCAGTATATTATATTGACCAAACAGCTCCATCTTGTCCAACATTTAAAGCAGATACGACTGCTAGGAAATGGACAAATAAGGATCAAGTAAATATTACCATTACACCAACCGCTGATACAGAGAGTTGGACTTGGTATACCAATAACCCTGGAAAGTCAACATGGAATAAGTGGCAAACAGAAACAACAAAAGCGACAAAAGGTATAAGTGCCGAGGGAAAACGTCAAGGAAAAGTCATTGTACGAGACGAATTAGGAAATGAACGTGAGTGTAAGACGAGTGAATATTGGCTTGATCGTACACCACCATATACTCCAGTTATTACAAAAATTGTTTATCCAGTATATGCAAATTTCTCCGGTCATTCTTCATCCAGTGGAACAACAACGAGTAAATTATTGACTGATAGAACTGTGACATTTAAGGCAGATGATGGTTATTGTTCTGATTATACTAGGGAATCATGGAGTTTTTATGGAGATCAACCATTACCTGGTTCTCCAAAAGGGTCAGATTATACAGTTGAAATAAAATACTCTTGCTCTGGAACCAATTGCTATATTAGTTTGGGTGGTGACAAGAAAAAAAGTATTACATCATGGACAAAAGTGTCATGGAAAGATATTAGTATGTATGCCGGAGATACCAGAAGTTCTTCTACATTCCAAGTAAGACTTTCTGACGGCGCAAATAATAAATCAAAAGTGTTAACTTATAAGACAAATTGGTGTGTATAGAACAAGGAGGAATGAAATGGAAAAGAAATATAAAGTATTAATGGGAGTACTTGTCATTATTGTTCTTGCCTTGATTTTCTTCCTTGTATATTCCTTGATAGGAAATCAAAAAGAGGCATCATCGACAACAGGAAATGCGAATACAGAACAGCAAGAACAGACAGAAGAAGAACAAGTATTAGAACGAGCAGAGAGCTTGAATCCGGATACTCCTAGTACATATGAAATTGTTGAAAAGAGTACAAATGAAAACAATGAAACGGTTTATACCGTAGAAGATGTAAACACGAATGAACAATATACTTATGTAGTGGATGAAAACGGAGATATTTATTTAGAAGTTTATTCAAGCACTGCGAATGCCAGTGGAAATGAAATGATGGAAGGCGAGTCATAAGATTCGCCTTTTCTCATACAATAAATTAGGTGGTATTATGCGTTTGTCCGATCTTCAAAATAAAGATGTCGTTAATATTGTTGATGGAAAATTAGTAGGAAATATCATCGATGTATCGATTCAAGCAAATAGTGGAGCAATGGAGACTTTAATCGTAGAAAAAAGTAAATTATTTGTTTCCCTTTTCTCTAATAAGAATGAAATTGAGATTCGTTGGGATCAAATTGAAAAAATAGGTGAAGATGTGATTTTAGTTCGTATAAAAGTATGATATAATGGAATAGGTGATGAATCATGGCAATTAAAACAACAGTAGAAAATAATGATGTTTTAAATGAATTGTTGGAAAAATATAATTTAGAAATTGTTTTGGAACCAAAGAAAGAAAAACAGACAAAAAAGCAAAAGAAGTCAAAGAAAAAATAGAAAGTGGTGTTCTATGAAAGTATTATTACATTCTGACAAGATGAAAGAGATTGAGAAGAGTGGTGTTGGTAGAGCGATTATTCACCAACAGGAAGCTTTAAGATTAAATCATGTACCATATACATTAGATCCTAAAGATGACTATGATATTATTCATATTAATACAATTTTTCCAGAATCGTATTTGATGGCTAAAAGAGCGAAGAAGCAAGGAAAGAAAGTGATTTTCCATGCCCATTCTACAGAAGAAGATTTTCGTAATTCTTTTATCCTTTCTAATCAAGTTGCTCCATTATTTAAAACTTGGTTAAAGAAACTTTACTCATCCGCTGATTATATTATTACGCCAACTCCCTATTCTAAAAAATTATTAGAAGGTTATGACCTTGGAAAACCGATTGTTGCGATCTCTAATGGGATTGATCTGAAATTTTATCAAAAACAAGAACATGATCGGGAAGAGTTTCGTAAGAAGTTTGGATTTCAAGAAACGGATAAAGTGATTATGAGTGTTGGACTTTATTTGGAGAGAAAGGGAATTACAGAGTTTGTAGAACTAGCGAAAAGAATGCCGGAATATCAGTTTATTTGGTTTGGTTATACGAATTTGAATACGGTACCTAGTACGGTTAGAGAAGCAGTGACAACGAAGCTTCCAAATCTTCAGTTTCCTGGTTATTTACCACGTGAAGAACTTCGTAAGGCTTATTTTGGGGCTGACTTATTCTTATTTATGACGCATGAGGAGACAGAGGGAATTGTGTTATTAGAAGCACTTGCTTGTAAAATTCCAGTCTTGATTCGTGATATTCCAATTTATTCTGACTGGTTTGAAGATGGAAAGAACATCTATAAAGCAAAGACATTGGATGAGTTTGAAGAGAAAGTAAGAAAAATTGTAGAACACGAACTGCCTGATTTAACAGAGCAAGGTTATTTAGAAGCGAAGAAGAGAGATATTAAAGAGATTGGTAAAGAATTAAAAAAAGTTTATGAGAAAGTAATGACATTAGATACTGTTGAAAATAAATAAACAGGAAATGTGCGTGTTCATAAGAAGACGCACATTTTTATATATTTATTTCATAAGAACAACTTTACTTTGAAATGAAGTTTTTATATTGGTTCATTAAAATGTAAATAATATGTTATAATCATTTTAGGTGAGAATATGAACGGTGCTTTGGAGCAAATAATGAAACCATTTAAAATAGCCTTTATTTGTCTCGTTGTCGAATTTATTATTTTATTTACACTTTTTACTGCCTTGTATAGTGTTTATGATAAAAATTTATTTGTTGTAAATATGAATAATGTTGAAATGAACTGTTATTATAGTGAAAAATATACAAATGGAATTTTAATTAGCGCAACAAGTTCAGGTTATAATTCAGTGGAAAATCGTGTTAATAGGATTGATTTAGATGATAAAATAACGTTACGTGTACAAGAATTTGAAGTGTATTATAAAAATGGTCAGAGAAAATCAACTGCAAGTGGATGGTATAAGGATGATTCTGATGTGTATGAAAAAGTAAATGATTCTGATATGGAGTTACTAATTAAAAGAAAAAATAAGGTAATATATGCTGGACCATACATTGAAGATGTGTCAAGTATAATGAATGAAAAAGGAAGATATTTCATACATATTTACGTGACACGAAAGAATACATTATTATCTTCTGTTAAAACACATATTAGTTTTAATGTTGTGGTCGGAGGTGGTAATCGTGAATAATATTAAATTACATCTACAGAAATATTTTATCTACGATATATTGGCAGTCATTTTATTTATAGGAATAAGTAAATTCGTAATTAACTTATATAATGATCATCAAACTAATGTGCATTTAGAAAATGATTTTTCTTATTATAATTCCACATTAGATGAAATATATAAAATAGATCCATCAATATTTAAATTTGATGAAAATAATATAGCGATTGTAGAGATGAGTAATTTGTTAAAGCCCATAACAAATGGAACAGACACCATCTTTTTCGGTGAAGTTCCAATGACAAAAGAACAAGATCAATGTGTAGGATATATCATTGTAAAAAGGAATGACAATAAGTTAAGTTATGATTATTCGCACATTTGTGATATGTTAGATTATTAAGAATTTGACAGATTATCAGCTTATCGAACACTGGAAAATAAATAAACAGGGTGTTCCTGTTTTTTTCGTATCTTGTTGGATTTTTTTGAACATGGTATAATACAAGTATGGAGGTTTTATGCATCAGAAAATAAATAAAATCATTTGGGGGATTGCTTTGATCCTTTTGATTGGATTGGGAATATCTTTATTATTCCGTGATCAGGTATCGTTGTATCAAGAAACATATCCATATTTTGATACTGAGATTCATGTTCAAATTTATGAGAAGGATCGACAGAAAGTAGAGAAAGTATTTCAAAAAATAGATGAGATTTATGATTCCTATGAGAAATTGACAGATACAGAACAAGCTTATGATGACATGGTGAATTTATATACCATTGCGACAAATGAAGAAACAAAAGAAAGTCTCGTCTTGGAGGATCGTTTATATCGTCTTTTAGAGGAGATAACGAAGTTCAGTGAGGAAATAGATGGTAGGATTACTTTTCATCATGGGAGTCTATACCAAGGATGGGATGATGTGATTGAAAAGAAAGATGGAATTCCAAGCACGGAAGAAATTGCCCGTTGGAATGAAGAAGATCAATCAGAAATACATTTATTAGAAGATCATCGTATTGAAAATAATCATCCCCATATTTATTTAGGAAAGATTCCAATTGGGTTTGCGAATGATGAAATTATTTCTTATTTAGAAGAAGAAGGAATCGAACATTATTTGATTCAAGAAAATGGAAATGCGACGATGGGAACTTCTCTAGAAGAAGAACCGTATAAAGTTGCTTTAGAAATTCCATGGGAAGAGGAAGATTCTGTAACTATTTTATCTTTGAAAAATAAAACAGTTGTTACATATGGAAGAGATCAAGATACGTATTCTTATGAAGGAAAAACATATCACCATTTGATTGATCCTAGTACCTCTTATCCTGAAGAAGAGATGGATAAAGTGACAACCATTGCAGAAGATCCCATCCAGGCTTATTTATTGGGCTATGCTTTTTATCTGTTACCACTAGAAACAGGACAAGAGCTTGCGAAAGACAAGGGAGTCGATGTACTTTGGTATGACTATGGTGAGGTTAGAACAATGACAGAACAATTTTCTTCCTATGTCATGAAAAACGTATAGTCAAGTAGGGGGAAATTTGCTATAATGGAACAGGTGATGCTTCATGAGAAAAATATTAGGTGTTGGGTTGATTGCATTTGTTATCGATCAGATTGTAAAATTAGTGATCAATACAATGGTATCGTTAGAGAGAAGTATTTCTGTTTTGGGTGATTTTTTTCAGATTACTTATGTGAGAAATTATGGAGCAGCTTTTAATATTTTGACTGGGAATCGATTCTTTTTGATTTTGATTGCCTGTATGACGTTATTTCTTCTTCTTTTCTTTCTTCGAAAAGAAGGGGTGAAGACAAAGGTAGAACAGATTGGATATGGACTTTTTATCGGTGGGATTGTTGGTAATTTATGGGATCGTTTGATTTATGGATATGTGATTGATTATTTGGATTTTGAGTTGTTCCACATCCATATGCCTATTTTTAATCTTGCTGATGTTTGTATTTGTTTTGGTGTATGTCTTTGTATTTATGCGTTGTTAAAGGAGGAATTTGGATGGAAATCGTTGTCGAAGAAGGTGGCAAAAGATTAGATCAATATGTGATGAATGAGACGGGTTATAGTCGTAGTAAGATTCAGAAGATGATTGAAAGTCACTTGGTTTTGGTAAATGGAAAAGAGAGTAAGAATCGTTATATTGTTCATGATGGGGATCGGATTACGGTAGGAAATTATGAAGAACCAGAGATGAGTTATGAACCTGAGAAGATTCCCTTAGATATTGTTTATGAAGATGAGGATTTGTTGGTTATAAATAAGGCAAATGGGATGGTTGTCCATCCTGCTCCAGGGAATCCAAATGGAACTTTGGTGAATGCGCTTTTGTATCATTCCAAAGAGTTAAGTGATGTCAACGGTGCTTTTCGTCCTGGCATTGTTCATCGTATTGATGCGGAGACAACGGGACTTTTAGTGGTTGCAAAAAACAATGAGGCACATCTAAATTTGGCAGAACAACTCAAAAATAAGACGACAAAGAGAACTTATGTAGCGCTTTGTTGGGGTGTGATAGAAGAAGACAGTGGAGATATTATTGTTCCAATTGGACGTGATCCAAAGGATCGTAAAAAGATGACAGTAACAGATAAGAACAGTAAGGAAGCAATTACTCATTTTCGTGTATTAGAGCGATATCAGAATGCGACGAAGATTGAGTTAAATCTAGAGACTGGTAGAACGCATCAGATTCGTGTTCATATGAATTATATTGGACATCCAATTATCAATGACAAGGTCTATGGAAATCGCAAGTTATTTGATCAAACAGGGCAATGTTTACATGCGAAAACACTAGGCTTTGTCCATCCTAGAACGAAACAGTATATGGAATTTGATAGTCCATTACCAGAGTGTTTTTTAAATATAGAGAGACAATTAGAAAGATAGGTGATAGAAATGGAAGAACAAGGAGTTATGATCGGAAGTAAAAACGATGAGCTTGTGATGAAGTTATTACACTATTTTATTGCAGATAAAGATTATAATCCAATTGTATTACACGGTGCGAAAAATGAGATCTGGTTAGAAAACTTGGATAGTGATTATCCAATTGTGCGTATTGTGACGGATTATATTCACAATGATGAACAGTTTCAATTTGATTTATTAAAAACGAGAAGTATCTTAAAAAAGATTAAGAAAAAAACAGTTTCTCTTCATATGGAAATGGTTTCTTTCTATTTAAATTTAGGGGATAATGTGCACATGATTAAAGAACAACAGAAGTATGAACATATTTCTTGTGTTTCTATCCCAGAAAACTTATCGATCAATCAATTACAGAAGAATAAGATTGTTTTAGAAGCTTTTCCTGATTTGATGAAACGTACTACGTTTAAAGAGAAAGGGGAAGAGTTATTTATTCGTTTGACAAGAGATATTACAAAAAAATCTGAGACGGATGCACGAAAAGCAGAAGATGTTTTCCGTATTCGTAAACCAGTTGTTACTATGGCAATTATCGCAATTAATGTTCTTATTTTTATTGCGATGTATCTATTTGGAAATGGTTCTACCGATGTGGCAACATTACTTGCATTTGGAGCGAATTTCGGAGAGCTTGTTCGTGCTGGTCAAGTTTATCGTCTAATTACCAGTGCATTTCTTCACATTGGATTTATCCATTTGTTGGTAAATTGTTATTCTTTATATGTGATTGGACCACAGTTAGAGAGTTTTTTAGGAAGATGGAAGTATCTTGCTGTTTATTTGCTCAGTGCGATTGCCGGTAACTTATTATCTATTTCTTTTGGTAGTAGTTTACAAATTAGTGCAGGAGCGAGTGGTGCGATTTTTGGTTTACTAGGATCTTTAGTTTATTTTGGATATCATTATCGTATTTATTTAGGAACTGTATTACGTTCTCAGATTATTCCAATTATTGTTTTAAATTTACTCGCTGGATTCCTACTTTCAGGGATTGATAATGCCGCACATATTGGTGGATTAATTGCTGGTGTGTTTGTTACTATGGCACTAGGAGTGAAAGGAAAGAGTTCTTTACAAGATCGTATTAATGGAGGAATTATTTCTGTCTTATTCTTTGGATTTTTAATTTATTTAGGATTTTTTGGAGCTGCATAGCTCCTTTTTCTTTCGTAAAGAAAAAGACTATAACTTACGATATAGTCCGATAGCAATTCCCAAAATAGATACATTATCTAAAATAATGGGATCCATAGTATCATTTTCAGGTTGTAGTCTAAAATAATTGGATTCTTTATAAAATGTTTTTAATGTTACTTCGTTCTCATCTGTCATAGCAACAACGATTTGTCCGTTACGTGCTGTGTTTTGTCTTTCTACAATTACGATATCTCCATCTAAGATTCCTGCATTAATCATACTTTCTCCGCTTACTTTTAGTGTAAATACTTCTTTATTTTTGGGAATTAAATAAGCAGGAAGGGAAAAATATTCACCAGGGTTTTGAATTGCTTCAATTGGGCTTCCTGCGGTGATTTTTCCAAGAAGTGGAACGTCGACGACTTCTGCTTCTTTTTTTGCGAATTCATTATCTACTAATAATTCAATTGCACGATTCTTTGTTTCTTTTCTACGTATCACACCTTTACGTTCCAAGTTCTCCAAATGGGCATGTATTGTTGCAGGGCTAGATACACCAAGAGAAGAACCAATTTCCCTTACAGTAGGGGGATATCCGTTTTTAACAATATATGATTTAATATAATCTAATATTTCGTTTTGTCGTTTTGTTAATTCTTTCATAGTCAGGCCTCCTTTTACATCCTGTATACAGTATAACATGTGGAATGTAAAAAGTCAAACATTTGTTTGTATTCGGTCTTGACACGAACAAATGTTTGAGGTATGATAAATACAGAAAGAGGAGGTAGTTGTATGAAAGAATTATTAAAGAACAAATTAATGATAGGATGTTTTATTTTTATCCTCGCTTTTACTTATGTGAGTGCAACAAATCAACAGAAGATGGAGGAGGACAGCAGACGCACTGAACAACAATATGTTGCGATGAATGTTCAGTAAGTAATTTACTAATCGTGAGGATCGGTGTATAATATTCTTAGAATAGAGAGGGATACCTATGACAATGGAAGAATTAATAATCCGTAACATTAAGACGTTAGGGATTGATATGATTAAAAAAGCTGGTAGTGGGCATCCGGGAATCGTACTTGATGCAGCGCCGATTATGTATACTTTATTTTCAAGACATTTATTATACAATGTAAATGATCCTCACTGGTTAAATCGTGATCGATTTGTTTTATCTTCAGGACATGGTTCTGCACTGCTTTATGCGACAATGTTTTTATGTGGATATCCAATTACTTTGGAGGATTTGAAACAATTTCGTGTATATGGTTCTAAAACGCCTGGACATCCTGAATATGGAGTAACAGAAGGGGTTGAAGTGTCGACAGGACCATTAGGACAAGGAATTGCAACAGCGGTTGGAATGGCATTGGGAGAAGAGATATTAGAGAATCGTTATGTGCTTGAGATTGGGGAAAAAAGAAAAAAGATAGAAAAGATGTTTGATTATCATGTCTTTTGTCTTTGTGGAGATGGAGATTTGATGGAAGGGGTTGCATTAGAAGCGATTGCCCTTGCTGGAACATGGAAATTAAATCATTTGATATTGTTGTACGATTGTAATTCTGTTAGTTTGGATGGAGATACAACACATACATTAAACGAAGACATTTTAAAACATTTTGATGCGTGTGGTTGGGAAACACTCTCTGTATCGAATGGAAATGATATCAAAGAATTAGATCGTGCTTTGGATAAAGCGAAAAAGTCAGATCGTCCCGTATTCATTCGTATTAAAACGAAGATTGGAGAAGGCTCTCTTTTAGAAGGGACGAATGCGGTACATGGAAAGGTATTAGATGATCAAGATATCGAACAGTTAAAACAGAAGTTAGGAATGCCTGATACCCCATTTTATTATCATGAGGGAGCAAAGCAAGTGTTTACTGGATTGCTTGCGAAAAATACGAGTGCGAAATATCAAGAGTGGGCGACAGAATATCGTCAATATCAAACAAGTCATCAAGAAGAAATTCCGAAAGATTTACAATTTTTATTTCAGAGAGAATTTTTGGATCCGATAGAAAAAATAGAATGGGAATTACCGGATCTGGAAGAAAAGATAGCACTTCGTGATTTGAATCATATGGTTATGGAGAGAATTTCTAAAGAGTTGCCATCGTTGATTGGAGGAAGTGCAGATTTGTCTGCTTCTACGAAAACGTATATCAAAGACGGTGGAGATATTTTTCCGGAGAATAAATATCTAGGAAAAAATATTTGGTTTGGCGTTCGTGAACATGCGATGGGAGCAATTCTAAATGGATTAGCACTGACAGGATTTCGTCCTTATGGTTCCACTTTCTTAGCATTTTCTGATTATTTGAAACCAGCGTTACGTATGACTTCTCTGATGAATTTACCAGTCACATATATTTTTACACATGATGATATTACGATTGGTAGTGATGGTCCAACGCATCAACCAGTAGAACAATTAGCCATGTTACGTGCGACACCAAATCTCAATGTATATCGTCCATGTGATATGAAAGAAATCATTGGTTGTTGGCATGATATATTAAAGAGAAGAAAACCAAGTGCTTTGATTGTTTCTAAAAATCAAGTATCAACGATTTCTACATCGAATCCGATGGAAGTAGAACGTGGTGGATACATTATCGGAAAAGAACAAAATGTTGTTCATGCGATTTTAATTGCAACCGGAGCAGAAATCTCTACTGCTTTACGATTAAAAGAAGTGTTGTTGGAAGAAGCAGGAATTGATTTACGTGTTGTTAGTATGGTTTGTATGGAACATTTCTTAGAACAACCAAAAGAATATCAAGAACAAGTTTTAATTCCATATACAAAAGTATTTGTATTAGAATATGCATCTTCTCTTTGTTGGCATCGTTTTGTATATAATGATCAATACTTATTTACTGTCGATGACTTTGGAAGTAGTGGTTCTAAAGAAGATGTCTTAAAAGCAAGACATTTAGACTTTGATAGCATAAAAGAAAAGATGATTCATATGATTAAGTAGGAAATTCCTACTTTTTTTGACAAGTTTTTCTCTTTCTCTATGATGAAATAAAGATAGGTGATTGTTTTGAGAACATATTATTTATTTCGTATCCGTGAAGAGGTTGCAATAGAATTAAAAGAGAAAGAATTTGAACTTTTCTACCTATTAAAAAAATTGATTCAAAAACAAGAACTTCCTACTTTTCAGATTTCTTGTTATCAACAACTCTGTCTTCCATTTCCCAAAGAGGTACTTGTCCATTATTTTCAAGAAAAGTACCATCTATCTCATGACAAGGAAATCTTTCATCTTCCTCATGAGACATATCAGATTCGTTCTAGTTATTTGAAAGTGACAACGGAAAAACAAATTCCTTCTATTTTTTTTCTGATTTGTCATATCGATCCACATATCTTTCTCTGTGATTTTCAAAATGGGGATTATTTTTATTTGAACGATTTTTATTCTCAGACAAAAATAAAGTCATAAAAAGAGAGATGTCTTGAAAAAGAATCTATTTTTTAGTAGAATACTAGTATGGGAGGTAGTTATATATGGATTGGATCGCATTTTTAATGGATTTATTGAAAGTGCTTGGAGGATTCATTGCTGGAGCAATCGCTGGTTTTTTCCTGGCACGTACTTATATGAAAAAATATATGAAGAAAAACCCACCAATCAATGAACAAATGATTAAGGGTATGATGATGCAGATGGGAAGAAAACCAAGCCAGAAGCAAGTTAATCAAATGATGAAATCAATGTCGAAGTATATGGAATAGTCCATATCTTTTTTTATAAGGAGATGATGATATGAAGCCGATCATTGGTATCATTGGAAGACCAGAAGTGACACGTGGTCACAATGAAGTGATGGTATTATATGAGAGTGTTAGAAAGGCAATTGTTCAATATGGGGCAGTTCCGTTAGGAATCGTCCCAACTACCTTACAATCGTATTTAGATAAGAAAAATAGTGATGTTTTACCGATGAACGAAGAGGAGAAAAATGATTACGATATTCTATTACGACTCTGTGATGGGTTGATTTTACCAGGTGGAGATGAAGTGATGGATTACGATTTCGAGGTGATTCGTTATGCGAAAAAAGCTCACATTCCATTGTTAGGAATTTGCATGGGAATGCAAGCAATGGGATTAGAAAGTGGAGGACAATTAAAACCAGTTGTCTCTTATCTATCACATCGAAAGAAAAAACAAGACTATGCACACAGCGTAAACATTTCTCCCTCTTCTTTTCTATATCAAATTGTAGGAAAGGAACAAGTAGAAGTAAATAGCTTTCACCAATTCACAGTAATAGATCCAAAATTAGATGTGGTGGGAACAAGTCCTGATGGATTGATTGAAGCAATCGAAGATAAAACTCATCCGTTTTTTGTCGGCGTACAGTGGCACCCAGAATGTATTTTAGAATATGATATAGTAAGTCAACAATTATTTCAAAGTTTTTTTGACGCTGTAAAGAAAAGGTGAGAGGTATGAAAGTAGAAGAAGTTGGAAAACTTCTACAGGGAACATTTTTAAATGAGACAAATCGTTCAAAAGAGATCGGAGCGATTGCGATAGATTCTAGAACAATGAGAAAAAACGATGTGTTTCTCTGCCTTTTGGGAAAAACACTAGATGGACACAATTTTATAAAAGATGCTTTATTAAAAAAGCCTAGTTTAATTATTGTTTCTAAAAAAGTTTCTATCAAAACGAAGGTTCCTATTCTTTTGGTAGAGGATACTTTAGAAGCATATTTTCGTCTTGCACGATATCATTTGGATCAGATTGGACCAAGTGTTGTCGCAGTAACAGGAAGTGTTGGAAAGACGACAACGAAAGAACTCATTTGGAAATTCCTTCGTATCAAATATCGTGTTTGTAAAAGTGAAGGAAATCATAATAATCATATTGGTGTTCCTATGACCATGTTAAAATTAAAATCGAGAGATGAGATTCTTCTTTTAGAAATGGGGATGAATCATCAGGGAGAAATTGAACGTCTTTCAAAACTAGCTACACCACAAATCTCTGTCATTACAAATATTGGAACAAGTCACATTGGTTATTTAAAATCAAAAAGAAATATTTTTCGTGCCAAGATGGAAATTACGAAAGGAATGCACCATGGAATGTTGGTATTAAATGGAGAGGATCATTACTTAAAAAGAGTAAAAGAAAATGACAACTACGATGTTGTCATGGTAGATCATCATTTGTTTCCTCATATTGTGAAAGAACATGAGAATACACTAGAAATCATTTTCCGTTATCAAAAACAGGTTTATCGTTTTTTCTTACCCCGTTATTATGCACATTTGAAAGAAACGATATGGATCGCATTGGAAGTAGGGGTTTTATATCACGTTCCAATGCGTGATATGGTACATGTTTTAAATCATCTTTCTTTGACATTGCCAGGGAGATTAGAAAAAATTCCATTTGGAAATCACCAGTATTTGATTGATGATACTTATAATGCTTCCTATGAATCAACGAAAGTCGCACTACAGTATTTACAATCATTTCCGGGAGAAAAATGTTTGATTTTCGGTGATATATTAGAGTTGGGAAAACAGAGTAAGAAAATACATCATAGAGTGGCTCGTCTTTTTTCTAAAGCAAAAGGAATCCACTATGTCTTCATTGGAACAGAAGTGAAAGTGATGAAGAAACAGTTGAAAGAAGCACTTTATTTTGAAACGGTAGAACAATACATCAAATATCTAGAAACCCATCCAGCGACAGAAAAGATGGTCTTGTTAAAAGCAAGTCATAATGTTCATCTTTCTAAATTGATTCCTATTTTCCGTGAAATGTAAAGTGGATTCCAATCATTCCTCCAAGAATCGCTGTCATAAATAAAATGAGATAAAAGATGAGATCTTTCCATTGAAAACTTTTATCAATTCCTAATATTTGAAATAGTAACAAAAAGATACTGACCATGAGTGCGAATTTGATTCCTTCTAACCATCCTTTTTTCGTGGCAGAAACACTCATAAAGAATCCTCCTCCAAAGAAACTTACAAGTAGTATGATCATTTTCGCAATAGATACGGTTTGATAAGAGATGACGTCAAAATAGTGAAAAATGGATAAGAAGAACGTAAAGATAAAAATAATTCCAATAAAAATCAAAAAAGAAATACTATATTTTTTAAAACTTTTTAAATAGTTCATAAGATCACCTAATTCATTATACGTAGTGTATAAAAAAATATGAATCGTACCATGATGAAAATAGAGGTGAAATATGTTAGAATTCTTCTTTAAAATAATTTTATTTTATCTATTCTTTTTAGTAGTCATTCACTTTCAAAAAGAACGAGAAGTATCTAAGTTATCGTGTTTTGAATTAGGAAATTTTCTGATCTTGATCGCATTCGCATTTTATACTTGTTTTCAATCAGGAAGAACTTTTTATCTTTTTGCTTTGATTACGGTTATTTTGTGGATCTTTCAACAAATCTTACAACGTATCTTTGACAAAGATCAAAAGATGAAGAAACTGTTTGGGAAAAAGCCTACTTTGTTGATCCAAAATGGAAAGTTAAACTTTAAAGAATTAACGAAAATGAATTTTAGTTTAGATTATTTATTTGTTAAGTTAAAAGAAGAGGGAATTTCTAGTATCGAAGATGTTCAGTATGCGGTATTGGAAACAGATGGTAGTTTAGCACTATTTCAAAAAGAAGGAACCGTTTATCCTTATCCTTTAATTTTAGATGGAATCATTAATACAGATGGATTACGAGAAATCGGAAAGGATATGAAATGGCTTCATAAAATATTAAAGGGAAAAGGAGTTGCACTAGATGAAGTATTTTATGCATTTTGGATGAATCAACATGCTTTTGTCATAAAAAAACAAGAATGTCTCACCAAGTGATCTTCTTGTTTTTCTTTGCTTTGAAAAAGACCAGGATGTATTTGGTCCTAGTCTTATCGTAACTATTTTTTATGTACGATGTCATTTCTCAATATAATGATAACTGACCGAGCGAATAAGACGATTCATAATCGCTACACCCAATCCTTCTTTTTTCACTCCCTCGATAATAATAAAATCAGGATTCTCACGATCTACTTTTCTAAGAAGTGCGAAAATAGAATGCATCACTTCTTCTAAATGACCAATATGTCCATAAGCATAAAACTTAGTATTTGGAAAATAAGCACGATGTTCTTCAAACCCAATGACTACAGTATTTTCTTTGATATGCTCTTTGATCAAATCAATACAAGTATGCTCATCCTCGGAATAGACCATTAGCGCTTCTGCCTTTGGTGCATAGTGTTTATACTTCATTCCAGGACTTTCCACTTTACCAGTCGCACTTTGAAAGATGTGAGAATCTAGTCTACATATCCCAGTAACTGCCATAATATCTTCCTTTGTAATCTTTCCCGGTCTTAATATTGTCGGAATTCCATCTATCACTTTACAAACAGTAGATTCCACACCAATTTCAGACATTCCTCCATCTATCATAAAATCAACCTTACCATCAAACTCTTCTTGAATATCTTCAATTCTTGTTCCACTAGGTCTACTTGATAAATTCGCACTTGGTGCACAAATTGGCGTATTCGCTTCTTCAATCAATTTTCTAGCAATCGCAGAAGAAGGCATACGAACCCCAACCGTGCTTAAAGAAGCAGTCACTACATTTGGAATCTCTTCTTTTTTTCCTAAAATCAGTGTAAACGGTCCTGGAAAAAACGCATCAATAAGTTTTTGTTCCATTTCATTTGGCTCTTTTACGACTTGTTTTAACATATCAAAATCAGAAATATGAACAATAAATGGATTATCACTTTTTCTTCCTTTCACTTCAAATATTTTTTGCGCAGCAGTAGAATTTCTCGCATCAGTCCCAATTCCATAGACTGTTTCAGTCGGAAAAATCCCTATTTTTCCTTCTCTGATCATTTCCGCACATTTTCTGATTCCTTCTTCATCCATTTCTTTTTTACAATCTACATAATAAGTTTTCACACAACATCACCAAGATGTATTATACAATCTTTTTCTTATTTAATAAAGAAAAAACATGTTTTGCTTGATAAATTGTTACAAAGAGAATATTGGAAGCCAAAGCAATCACTAATGACCATAATCCTATTTTTAAATAACTACAGAAAAAGAGGAGTAAGGTTCTTAGAATCATACCAAACAAAGTCCCTTTCATCGCAGTCTTTCCCTGTTCCATAGCTTGTAAAGATGCTGTAATGGGAGCTTGGATATAGTGGAGGATAAAAATTGGTGCGAGAACTTTTAAATAGGGGATTCCCTTTGTTGTTTGATAAATGAGTTGTAGTGGAATTTCCGGCACAAAAAGAAAGATGAGCGTAATTGGAATTCCAATCGCAAGAGAAAGTGTCAAAGCAAGCCATAATCTTTTTTTCGCCGATTTATAATCTTTCTTCCCATAACTCTTACTGATCAGAGGAATTAAAGCTTGACTAATCGCCATTGTAAAAAAACTAGGCATCGTAAGCATCGGTAAGACATATCCATTTAAAATTCCATACTCTTCCACAATAAACCCATTCGAATATCCCACTTGTAATAAAACATGTGTCATAATAATTGGCTCTAAAAAGTAACCAATACTTCCAATAAAACGAGATCCGGTTGCCGGAAGTGAAATATTTAAAATCTTCTTTATGATGTTCCATTTCGGAAAGAAGTCATATTTTTCGACTTTTACTTTTTTCGGAAGAAAACAAAAGAGTATAAAGATCGATGTCGATTCACTCGCGACGTTAGAAAGAATAATAAATGCAACCGCATATTCAATTCCCTTTAATAAGAAAAAAGGAAGTCCAAAATAAAGAGTAAATAACCAAACAATATCTTCTACAATACAAGAGAAAACATGGGGAAACATTCTTTCCTTCCCAAAGAAATACCCCCTTAAAATACTACTCACACTAATAAATGGTAAAACAAATCCCATACACAAGAATGCATAATAACATCTCGGTTCATGAACAAGAGAATGAGCCAAGAAGTGAGAAGAGAAAACTAGGAATGTAAGTAATAGGAGATTGATGAGAAAAACAATCGGAATACAAGAAAATATAATTTCTTTTGGAGATTCTTCTTCTTTCGCAATCAATGTCGAAATCGCAACAGGAAGACCTAGTTGCGCTAAAGAGACAAGCAACATAAAAGTAGGGGACAACAACATATAGATTCCCATTCCTGTACTACCTATTGTTCTCGTCATGACAATTTTAATTAACATACCGAGTAATTTTGTCATGGCTCCACCAATTAATAAAATCATCGTCGAACGTATAAATTGATTCCTCATAGGCTCACCCGCTAGCACATTTTATGTGATAATTCTTGAAAAGAGACCAATTTCCCCATTTTTATCTTTCAAAAAATGTAAAAAATAGGTATAATAGTGTTGTATGAGAAAGTCAGGTGAGAGGATGGAAGCAAAGTTTCAAACAGAACAGGAGTTATATCACCATGTCATGCCTGCTCTTCGTGCGAAATGTATGGATTTCAAACGACATCAAATGCCATATATCAAAGAAGAAGATATTTGGAATTATTTAAAAGATCAAGTTTGGTCACAACAAAAAAACTTAGAATTGTATCACATCGTCCATGATATTATGAACTGTGACGAAGATAGAATGGATGATTATTTCAAGAAAATACTGGAAAGTAAAAGAAGAAAACCAAATTTAAAAAATATTTAGGAGGAGTAACAGATGAGAAAAAAAGACAGCTTAAAAAAGAAGAAAACAGGGAAAAAGGGAAATAAAAGAGTTATAATCTATACATTTTTAATGATCCTATTATCTGTTGGAATGTGTTTATTAGTAAACCCAATCTTTCAACAGTTAAACTTTGGATTAGACTTACAAGGTGGGTTTGAAATCTTATACCAAGTAAAAAGTGTCGATGGCGAAGAAGTGACTAAGGATATGGTCACAAATACCTATAAGACCATTCAAAGAAGAATTGATTCTCTGGGAGTCAGTGAACCATCGATCGTCGTCGAAGGAAACGACAAAATCAGAATTCAATTAGCAGGAGTCACAGATCCTGATGAAGCACGTAGTATGTTGAAACAAGCTGCGAACTTAACCTTCCGTGATACCAGTGATAACTTGCTGATGAATGCATCTGTTTTGCGTAGTGGAGGAGCAAGATTATCCGCTGATTCTAGTGGAAGACCTGCAGTTTCTCTCAGTGTCAAAGACAAAGAAGAATTTTACGATGTAACTAATCAACTTAGTAAATCGGAAGATAACCGTATTGTCATTTGGTTAGATTACGAAGATGGAGATTCCTTCGCATCAGAACAGTATTTATGTGGAACAGATGGTTCAAACTGTCTGAGTGTTGCAACCGTCTCTCAAGGATTCGCAAGTGACGTCATCATTCAAGGAAACTTTTCAGAAGAAGAAGCATCTAATTTAGTAGACTTAATTAATTCTGGAAGTTTACCAACCAAACTAGAAGAAGTATCTTCTAAAACTGTAGGAGCACAATTTGGAGATCAATCTTTAACTATGACTTTTACGGCTGGAGTGATTGCGGTTATTTTGATTATGATCTTCATGATCTATCTCTATCGTTTTGCAGGACTTGTCTCTAGTTTTGGACTACTAATTTATACCTTGCTTACATTTGGTATATACTGGCTGATTGGAGGAGTATTAACTCTTCCTGGTATTGCCGCATTAGTCATTGGAATTGGTATGGCAGTGGATGCGAATGTCATTACATATTCTCGTATTCGTGATGAATTATACAAGGGAACGGACTTAGATATGGCCTTCCAATTGGGAAATAAAGAATCGTTCTGGACAATCTTCGATTCTAACTTTACAACATTAATTGTTGCGATTATCCTATTTATCTTTGGAGAAAGCAGTGTCAAAGGATTTGCTACTTTATTAATTATCAGTATCTTTGTTACAATGTTTATCATGGTATTTGTTTTAAGACATCTATTGAAATTATTTGTAAAAACTGGATTCTTCAACGATAAAGTAACACTATTTGTCGGAGCTAAGAAAAAATATATTCCAGAAAAAGCAAAAAAATCAACTTATCAACCATTTCAGAAGATTGACTTCGCTCGTCATCGAAAAGTATTCTACACGATGTCTATTGTTTTAGTTATTATAGGAGCAGTATCTTTATTTGCACAAGGATTGGAACTTGGAATCGACTTCAAAGGTGGAAGTAGCATTACTGTAACAGATGAAGAATTAACAACCGAACAATTCCGTAACGACTTAGAAGAATTAGGATATACTGTTACGAATATTGATGAATTAACAGGGGATGCGTTGAGCGCAAGAGTAGAAGAAACATTAACAGAAACGCAAATCAATGAGACAGAAGATCACTTTAAAGAAGAATATGACGCTACTACAGAAATTGGTGTCGTATCTGATGTTGTCAAAGAAGAATTAATCAAAAATGCAGTGATTTCTCTCGTTTTAGCAGCAATTGCCATCGGACTTTATATCTCTCTTCGCTTTACTTATACGTATGCGATTGGAGCCATTGTCGCATTATTACACGATGTCTTCATGATGGTTGGACTATTTAGTTTATTCCGTTTAGAAGTAACAAGTATCTTTATCGCTGCAATTCTTTCTATTGTTGGTTATTCAATTAATGATACCATTGTTACATTTGATCGTATTCGTGAAAACATCAAACGCAAATATCATGGTAATTTAAAGAAGAAAGAACAGTATATTGAAGTTGTCAATGAAAGTTTAAGAGAGACATTTGGTCGTAGTTTGGTAACAACGATTACCACATTAATTCCAGTTGTAGTATTAATTTTCTTAGGTAGTCATGATATCTTAAACTTCAATATCGCACTTTTAATTGGATTAATCTCAGGTGTTTATAGTTCTTTATTTATTGCCAGTCAATTGTGGCTAGATTTAGACTTCCGTCGCAATCGAAAAGAATGTAAAAAGAAAAAGAAAAAACCAGAAAAAGAAGAGGAAGAAGAAGTTTTAATTAAAGGAATTAATGCATAGCATAGGAAAGTGATAAAATGACAAAATTAAACCAAAATCTATGTTTTGAAGATGTACAAAACGTTGTCAAAACATACATCATTCAAGATGAGGAATTAAAGTTAATTGAAAAAGCATATCTGTATGCTCTAGAAAAACATCGTGGAGAAAAACGTTTAACAGGGGATGATTATATTAATCATCCTTTGAACGTTGCTCACATTCTAGCGTCTATGAATGCGGATTATGAAACGATTTGTGCGGGATTTTTACACGATATTTTAGAAAATCCTGACAATTCTAGAGAAGAATTGGTAGAACAGTTTGGAGAAGAAATTGTAGCGTTAGTAGATGGCATCACGACAATTAATCGATTAAGTTTTAACGGGGATTCAGATTCCAAACTCGCTAGTCAAAGAAAAATACTAGTCGGCCTTACAGAAGATGTCAGAGTGATTTTTATTAAACTCGCAGATCGTCTTCACAACATGAGAACATTGTGGGCAACCCCATCTGCTTCGCAAAAAGAAAAAGCAAAAGAAACCCTTGATATCTTAGTCCCAATTGCTGCTCGTCTCGGTATGAATCAAATCAAAAGCGAATTAGAAGATCTATGTCTTCGCTATTCCAAACCAGACGTTTATTTTTCCATCGTCGAACGCTTAAATGAAACCAAATTAGAACGTGATCAAAGCGTTGAGAAAATGATTGACGAAGTCCATCATATTTTAGAGGAACATGGAATCAAACATAAAATCAAAGGACGTAGTAAAAGTATTTACAGTATCTATAAAAAGATGGATAAAGGAAAAAGATTTAATGATATTTATGACTTATCAGCAATGCGTATATTTGTAGATACAGAAAGTGAATGCTATCTCGTACTAGGACTTATTCATGCACGCTTTAAACCAATGCCAAAACGTTTTAAAGACTATGTTGCTAATCCAAAACCAAACATGTATCAATCATTGCATACAACAGTATTTGGTGTCGACGATAAATTATTTGAAATTCAAATTCGTACTTACGAGATGGATCGAATTGCCGAAAATGGTATTGCTTCACACTGGTCTTATAAAGAACACGGTAGTAACGTTAAAGCAAATATTCAAAATGCAATGGAACAAAAACTTCAGTTTTTCAAAACAATTATGGATCTTAGAAAAGAGGAATCGAGTGATGAAGCCTTTGTCGATTCTGTCAAATCGGATCTATTAAAAGAGAGTATTTATGTATTTACTCCTAAAGGAGATGCGATCGAACTACCAAACGGTTCTACTCCAATTGATTTTGCTTATCGTGTTCACAGTAAAGTAGGAGATAGTATGGTTGGAGCCATTGTCAATAATCAAATTGTTTCACTTGATTATGTGTTAAAAGATGGCGATATTGTTAATATTAAAACCAATAAGAGTGCGATTCCTTCTAAAGAATGGATGAATATTGCTTATACCCAACAAGCAAAGAACAAAATCAAATCCTTCTTTAACAAAGCCGATAAGGAAGAATACCTGAAAAAGGGTGAAGAAGAAGTCAAGGCAGAACTTCGCAAACGAAAAACTTCTTTCCATGAGTTCTTTACACCAGAAAATACAGAAAAATTATTGGCTGAGACGAAATGTGCGAATTTAGATGAATTATATATTAGTATTGGAAATGGGAAAACGACTGCTACTTTAGCTTTAAATACCGTTCAAAACAATAATGATACCAAAGAAGAACTGATTTTAAAGAAAGTAACAGAACGCGAGGTAAAACCTGTTCAGATTAAAGATGATATTTTAGTAGAAGGTATTGATTCTTTGAAAGTAAATATTGCGAATTGTTGTCAACCAATTCCCGGAGATCCGGTTGTTGGATATATTACAAAGGGAAATGGGGTATCTGTTCATCGGATTACATGTCCAAATATGGAAAATGTCGATGAAAGAGTCATAGCCGTTCATTGGAATGATACGGTTTCTAAAAAATATCACACCAGTCTTCTGATTGAGGCAGAAAATTCTAAGAATGTTTTATTAGACGTGATTTCTAAAACATCGAGTGGAGATATTATTGTAGATAGTATTAATACTTTAAAAAGAACTGGGGATACTTCTTTGATTGAAGTGACGATTCGTGTTCCTAATTTAGAGAAATTGAGAAAATTTATGAATGATTTAGAAAGTTTGAAACATATTATTTCAGTAGAAAGGTTAATTAAATAATGAGAGTAGTCTTACAAAGAGTCACACAAGGTGATGTACAAATTGATGGAAAAGTTGTCGGTAAGACAGGGCCTGGTTATGTAGCCTTAGTCGGATTTACACATACCGATGGAGAACAACAAATTGATGAGTTAATCAATAAAATCATCCATTTAAGAGTGTTTTCCGACGAGGAAGGGGCGATGAATCGTTCTTTACTTGATATTGGTGGTAGTATTTTAAGTATTTCCCAGTTTACGTTGTATGCAAGTACCAAAAAGGGAAGAAGGCCAAGCTTTGTCGATGCCATGAAACCAGAACAAGCAACGAAATTATATGACTTATTCAATCAAAAATTGAGGGAACAAAATATTCCTGTTGAAACTGGAGTCTTCGGAGCAGATATGAAAGTGACACTGACGAATGATGGACCGGTAACGATTCTATTAGAAAGTAGGGAAAATGAATGATAAAAAATAAAATGGATTTTCGATTAGTCAATATCGCACTTGTTGTTCTTACAATCTTTTTACTCTACCAGACAGGATATTTATGGATGGGAGTAACAGATAAAATCATCGCCATTATTACACCATTTATTGTTGCATTTGCTCTGGCTTATACTCTACATCCTGCTTGTAAATGGTTACAAGAACACCACGTACCAAAAGGGATCAGTATTTTTATGGTAATTGTAGCAGTACTTGCGATTTTCGCATTTATTGCTATACTAGTTTTCCCATTGTTGTTTGATCAGCTTTCTAGTTTGTTTAATAACATTATCGCATTTATTCGTGAAATTAGTTTAGGACATGATTTGGATCTCGGTTCATTTCAACGCTCTTTATCAGATAGTTTTAACGAAATTATATCAGGTCTTGGTAAATATGTTTCCGATGGTGCGATTAATATTATTGGTGGATCATTAGGAGTGATTTCTACCATTGTGATTTCTTTTTCTGCTGGCATTTATTTACTTGCAGATATGGACAAGATCCGCTCTAGTTTTAAACGTTATTTACAAAGAAAATCAAAAAAGGCTTATCAATATTTTTCTATTTTAGATCATGAAATGAAATCTTATTTAACAGGCTTTTTCAAAATTGTAGTAATTACACTCTTTGAATACACACTTACATTTTACTTCATAGGACATCCTAATGCTCTTTTATTAGGTTGCCTTGCCGCAGTTGCTAGTTTAATTCCATATTTTGGAGGAATGATCACAAACATTATCGCATGTATTACCGCATTTGTAACAAGTCCATGGTTATTCTTTAAAACAATAATTGCTTTCTTTGTTTTATCAAGTATTGATGGGTATGTTATCAATCCATTGGTATATGGAAAAACAAATGAAGTTCATCCTTTAGTAGTTATCTTTAGTGTCTTTGCTGGAGGAATTTTAATGGGTGTTGTAGGAATCATTATTTCTCTTCCAGTTGCGATTATGATCCAGGCTACAATTCGTTATTTTAAACCAGAAATTAAAGATAAATTAGATGATATGAAAGATATGAAAATTATTGAAAAACACGAAGGAGAATAAGGAGACATTTTGTTTCCTTTTCTTTTGCTTTTTTACTGTTTCTGTTGTATGATAATATTAGATTTGAATATCTTAATTACATCTATAAAAAATGTGAGGAGTATGTAAATGAAAAAAATATTTTTAGGAATCACTTTTGTTGTTCTCTTATTAATTGCTGGAGTTTGTGGTTGGCTTTTAAATAGTGAATTTAATGTGAATGACAAGAAAGAAGTTGGAACGATTGTTTTAAAATGTGAAGATCAAACTTATCAAACTGTTTCAGATGGGACTTATGACTTACGTAGTGAAGATGGACTCGTAATGAGTGCTACCGCTGATGAGAAGGGGATAATTACTTTTGAAGATATCTCTGTTGGTTCATATACGATTGTAAGTACTTCTATTCCAGAGGGGTATGAACTACCTTATCCTGAAACAGAAATAGACTTACAAGAGGGGAAAAAAGTTAGTATTACAAAGACCTATAAAAGAATTGTACCAAGATTAGTACTAACCGTAGAAGATGAGGATGGAAACCCTATCAAAGATGCGAAAATTGAGCTGTATAATGAAGAAGAGTATATTTTAAATACTGGATATACAAACGAAGAAGGATTATATACTTTTAATTTTGATACCACTGGAACTTATTATATGCAACAATTAGAAGCCCCAGATGGATATGTGAAAGATGATACTCTTTATCGATTGACATTAGACGAGGACGATAATTTTACATTTTATACAACAATTGTAAATCAATATGAAACTGGAGAGGAGTCTTTAGCCGCATGAAATATTTTTTAGTATTTAAAACTGAACCTTTTACAACCAATGCTTTTTACACTGCTTTTCGTAAGGATCAATATCAAATATTAGGAGAAGAAGAAACTGTTTTTCTCGTGGGACAAAAAGAAGAAACCATAACACTTTCCGAAGAAGAAATTAATTATATCTTGGGAATGGCAAGAGTTCAAAAATTAAAAGGAATTGTCGATATCACACATGAAGTAGAATTTTTAATTAATTTTAAAGGAACGCACAAAGAAAAAATGCATCAGTTTGCCTGGAGAATGCGCAATTGTTTTACACGTGCATTCATAAAAAATGAGGAATGAAATATGAGCACAAAGCGAAAGTTAATTATTGAACCAGATGAATTGGATGAAAAAGAAGAAGCAATTCCTGATGATGTGATTGTGAATCATCGATATGATTTGCAAAGAAAACCTGAAGATCCCTATCATTATCCGATTTCACAAAAGCAAGCATTTCTGATTGCAAACCACAATGAGAATTTAAAGACGGATTTTTGTAGGAACAAAAGAGGAAATATTACCTACTTAT
>CALVJU010000047.1 GCA_944332375.1 uncultured Bacilli bacterium | reverse complement strand
TTTTATTTACAACTTAACCTGGTGTATCAGCAACCTCCCACATCAACGCATGCCACACATTCAAAATTATACATGATAATTATATGAAAATCAAGAGAATTTTTTCATTTTTTTACATTTTTTTGACGCCGAGGAACTTACTACTCAGAAAAAGATCCTACAATTTGCACCTTAGTTTTCCAACATTGATTTTGTCAATTATACACAATCTGCACTTTCCTGTTTCGTTTCTCAAAAAAGTATGATATAATGAAGAAAAATATGGGGTGAAAATATGAGTGAAGAATTAAAAAATAAGAAAAAAACAACTAGTAGAAAGAAAACTACAAAAAGAGGAGAAACAAAAAAAAGTACTTCGAAAAAACCTGTAAGTAAGAGTACGAAACAATCAACTGATTTAGAAAAAACAATGTTGATACCGCGTTTGGAGCCATCACAAACAGTCGACTTCGATGTGTTTGAAGAAGACAATGGATGGCAAGAGAAAAAGAAAAAACTATTGGAAGAACATGTAGAACGCGTTCATCAAAATGAAGAACATCAGAAAAAAGTAGCGGAACAGGAAAAGAAAAGAAGTTACAATGGACCAATTTTGTTAGTAACTATCATTGTACTAATTGCACTTGCTCTTGTTTACTTAAATAATGTATATTTTGAAGAAATTGAGAAACAAAGAAATGAAACAGAAGCTTTAAATAAAGTAGAAGATAATATTACCGATGAAGTAGAGAATTCTGAAAAAACATTGACATGTACATCGCCAACAACACAGATGGATACTTATCAAAGTTCTGTATTAACAATTTCACGTTTTGAAAATGATCGCCTTGTTACCTATGAATACATAGTTACAAGAAAATATAATGATCAAGGAAGTTATGATAGTGCGAAATTAGAAAATCAGAATCAAAACGATATTATTTTTGATAATAACCAATTGATTATAAAAACATATTTTGGTGATGGACACCAAGAAAGTGTAGCCCAAGAAACAACATATCTAGGTAAATCAATAAATGAGATAAAAGCAGAAGAGGAAGCTACTGGAGCAACTTGTGTAATTGAATAATTAAAGTAGGAGAATTGTATGAATCATAATGAAGATTGGGAAAAGAGAAAAAAAGAATTGTTAGATGAATATCATACAATGCAGGAAATGAAAGAAGAAAAGCAAAAGAAAAAAGACGAAGCCAGTACAACGGATATGAAGCGTCCTTTCGTTCTTTTGTTTTTTTTACTCATTGCTATATTCATCATTTGTATTGTTTTTCAAAAATTTGAAGCCAAAAAAGAACTTGAACGTGTTAGGGATACACCACCTCCAGTAGAAGAAAACACACAAGAAGCAGAGACAAAAGAGAATACAGAAGAAGATACAACGAAGACGATGGAATGTGAATCCAAAGAAATAATTGAAAATAATTATTATACTTCGTTCTTATCGATTTCCGTTTTTCGTGAAAATCGTTTAGCAACATACGAATACATTCATACCAATCGTTATGTTGATCAGCAATCTTATGAAAGTGCAAAACAATCAATCAACCAAGTAAATGATATTATATTTGATAACAATCGTTGGATGATTAAAACATACTTTGGAAATGGACATTCTGCACATGTTCCAGAAGAAGATACCTATTTAGGAAAATCAATCGAGGATATAAAAAAATTAGAAGAATCAAGAGGTGCGACTTGTACAATTGCATCATGAATTACAGTAATTTGTAATTCTTTTTTTCTATCATTAGCACATAAAAAAAGCAGAAATTATTCCGCTTTCCTATTTAACAAATGGGATTAATCCCATAAAACGAGCTTTTTTAATTTCATTTGCAACATGTCTTTGATGTAATTTACAATTTCCATTCATTCTTGTAGAAGTAATAGAACCATTTGGTTTAATATATTTTTTTAATACTTCTACATTCTTATAATCTACATCTTTACCAGCACACATTTGGCAAACTTTTTTTCTTTTTCTAAATCCTTCAGCCATGATTATCATCCTTTCTTTAGTCTAGGAAATCATCACTAATAGATACGCTATCTCCGAAATCAGCAAATGGATCATCTTCTACATTTACATCATTCGCATAATTTCCTGTTTGATTATTTGATGGCTCTTGATAATCATATGGAGTTACATCGTTCGCACGATTGCTACGTTCTCTCTTACTTTCTAAGAATTGTACTGAATCGGCAACTACTTCCATAGAATATCTCTTATTCCCATCTTTGTCTTCATAATTATTTGTTTGAAGTCTACCTTCTACAGAAACTAAACTTCCTTTATCTAAATAGTTACAAACATTTTCTGCTTGTTTTCTCCAAACTACAATGTTAATGAAATCAGTTTCTCTTTCTCCATCACGATTGCTGAATGTACGATTCACAGCAACTGAAAAACGTGAAAAAGGTAAGTTAGAAGCTGTATATCTTAACTCTGGTTTTGTAGTTAATCTTCCAATTAATAATACTCGGTTCATAAGTAGCTCCTTTTATTTTTCAATTCTTGTAATTAAGTGACGAATAATATCATTACTAATGAAAGCAAGACGATCAAATTCTTTAATTGCAGCATCATCACTAGCACTTAAATTAATAACATAATAGTATCCACTCTTACATTTTTTGATTTCGTAAGCTAATTCTCTTTGTCCCATATCTGTTTCTCCAGTAATTGTAGCTCCAAATTTTGTTAATACATTTTTAAAGTTTTCAATTACTTTCTTTGTATCTTCCTCAGATAAAGTTGGTCTTACGATAAACATAATTTCATAATCTCTCATGTTCACACCTCCTCATGGTCTAAATGGCTTTTGAATCATCAAAAGCAAGGAGTAAATTCATACTCGATTTAGATTATAACAAATAATATTCCAAAAGTAAATAAGAAATTCTGCGTTTACATAAATATCGAGAAAATAATTTGTTATCCTTTTTATCATCAAAAGATGATTCTTTTATTTACAATCGATATTTATAACATGGTAATAGAATGTATAGAGAATACATATATTGGACTGTTTTTGAGTATAGGTTTTGTTTTCAGTGATTCTCATCTATACAAAAACCCATTACAATATTGTAACGGGTTATACATGAAAGCGAAATAGACATATGTCACCATCTTGCATCACATAGTCTTTTCCTTCCAATCTTAGTTTCCCAGCTTCTTTCACTGCTTTTTCTGATTTTAGTTGAGCAAAATCTTCGTAACTCATCACTTCTGCTTTGATAAATCCTTTTTCAAAGTCTGTGTGGATAATTCCAGCGCATTCTGGAGCTTTCATTCCTTTTTTAAAGGTCCATGCACGTACTTCATCAGTTCCTTCTGTGAAATAAGTAGCAAGTCCTAAAAGAGAGTAAGTAGCTTTAATTAATTGATCGAGTCCACTTTCTTCTAGTCCTAATTCTTGTAAGAATAAAGTTTTATCTTCTTCTTCCAATTCACTTAGTTCTTCTTCTATTTTCGCACTTACTACAATAACTTCTGCATGATCTTTTTTCGCATATTCTCTTACTTGTTTGACATAGTCATTCTCTGCTTTCATGTCTTCTTCACTGACATTTGCGACATAGATCACAGGTTTCATTGTGAGAAGTTGAAATGATTTTAATAATTTATACTCGTCTTCGGTGTATTCCAATGAGCGAGCTGGAATATTTTTTTCCAATGCTTCTTTCAATCGTTTCATAAGATTTGCTTCTAATAATGTCTCTTTATCTTTGGACATTTGTGCTTTTTTTCCTATGCGATTTAATCTCGTATCAACCACTTCTAAATCAGCAAGAATTAATTCTACTTCAATAATTTCAATATCACGAATTGGATCTATTTTTCCCTCGACGTGAGTAATATTTCCATCTTCAAAACATCTGACAACTTCAACAATCGCATCTACTTCACGAATATGGCTTAAAAACTTGTTTCCAAGACCTTCTCCTAAAGAAGCCCCCTTTACTAGTCCAGCAATATCTGTAAATTCAAATGTTGTCGGAATTGTTCTTGCCGGGTGAACAAGTTCTGTTAACACATCAAGACGTTTATCAGGGACAGTAACAATTCCTACATTTGGTTCTATTGTTGCAAATGGGTAGTTGGCTGCTAAAATATGTTTTTTTGTAATCGCATTAAATAAAGTAGACTTCCCGACGTTCGGAAGTCCAACAATACCCGCTGTTAAACTCATATTGATTCCTCCTTATAATGTTGGCATTGTATGAATACCAATTGGTAATCCCACTAAGTACCAACCTATTATAATCATGATCCACACAATTGTAAATAGTAAAATGGATGGAGCAAGTGTTTTTAATGTTCCAAACAATGTGATTTCTGTTTTTCTATCGGCATTATATTTCTGTAAGAAGCCGACCATGATAATAAAATAAACAAAGAATAAAGAAATACTCTTTCCGATTCCATCTGCTGCTTTAAATAGGAATTGTGTAAAGTCAGGAGTAATATTTGCCCTCATAAATAATGGAATGACAATTGGAGAAAGCAATGTCCATTTTTCTAAAGTCCCTGGTATTAAAATACTAGCAATAATGATAATGACAAACACGGATAAGATTAATGGAATTCCTGATATTTGCAAAGTACTGATAAAATCAACAAGTCTTGTGGTAATGACACTACCTAAATTTGTCCAATTCAAGATAGCAAGCATGTTTGATACAAAGAATAATAAAACAAATAAATATCCGACATTTTTAAATTCTTTAGAAAGTCCCAGTCCACAATCTTCTGTAGATTTTAAATTACCAGATACAATTCCATATACAAAAGAACAAAGTGTTAAAATAACAGTGATAAAAAGAATAATACCAGTACGGAATGGAGCGTTACTTCCAAATAGTTTGGCGATGTATTCTTTCTCATCTGGATCTAAAAGAACACCAGAGCCTGGAAGTCCAGGAATCACCATATATAAAACAGCTAAGATTAAGATAATACATAAAATTCCACTAAGACGGGCTGCGATTTTAGAGTTTTTGTACTCTACTTGATCATCAATATGACACTTTTTTGGAAGTTTTGGTGCGAGAAATCTGGTAATAATGGTTGTTCCAAGTACTGATAAAATCAACATAGAAATAGGTGAAATGATACATGTTGATAATAATTGGAAGGTATAATCTTCATCAACAGTAGCGGCAGCTACTTCTGTTAGCATGCCCAGTGCATAATCGTCATAAGTAAAGATGACATTCGCACCATATCCAATACTTGTTCCTAAAAAAGCGGTCATAATTCCAAGCATTGGGTTTTTGGAAGCATATTGATACATAACACCAGCAAGGGGGATCAATAACATGAAACTATATTCTCCAATCATACTTGCTAGCATAGATATAAATAATAAAATAAATGTTAATACA
>CALVJU010000046.1 GCA_944332375.1 uncultured Bacilli bacterium | reverse complement strand
ACTTCTTTTGTGATATGGAAATCATTGGTGGAGTAGTAGGCAATTTCCAATAGATTATAAGCGTTTCTTAAGTCTCCTCCGGACATATTGGAAATGATGGAATATACTTCTTCATCGACATGGATATCGGTTAATCTATTTTTTTGTTCTACTTGTTTTAAAGCAAAGATGATCTCTTCTGACTCTAGTGGGTGTAGTTCAAAGATTTGGCAACGGGAACGGATTGCAGGGTTGATTTTATGATAGGGATTGGAAGTGGTCATACCGATGAGGGTAATTAAGCCGTTTTCTAAATAGGGGAGGAGGAGATCTTGTTTGTCTTTATTAAGACGATGGATTTCATCCATGATAACAACCATACCTCCATACATTTTGGCTTCTTCTATGACGACATCGAAATCTTTTTTGTTATTTACTGTAGCATTTAACATACGATAACGGAGTCCTAGTTCGTTTACGATACAACAGGCAATGGTTGTTTTACCGATTCCTGGTTTTCCATAGAGAATCATGGAAAAGAGATGTTTGTTGTTGACTAAGTTGGAAAGGATTTTGTTTTCACCAATGAGATGTTTTTGACCGACGACTTCGGATAGTTTTTGAGGTCTCATTGTGAGTGCGAGTGGTTCTTTCATGTTGTCACCTGCCTTGTCTAAGTTCTATTATAACAGATTTTGATCCAATTAGGGAAGATCCTGATGCTCATCGTACAAAGAAGAGAGATCGATTATTTGTGCGACCAAAATTGTTTGTTTACACTTTTTTCTCTGAATTATTTTTGTATGATGTTTTGGTTTGTGGTACAATAATAATGGTGAAGCATATGAATGCATTTATGGAATGTATTTTAGAATTTATTAATTATTTACAGATAGATAAGAAGTATAGTGAGAATACTATTAAGTCTTATGAATCAGATTTAAAAGACTATGAGAAGTTTATGAAAGAACTTTTAAAAAAAGATATTTATCACATTGAAAGAAAAGATATTAAACTCTATTTGAAATATCTGAAAGATCAAAAGAAAAGTCCGAAAAGTATTTCCCGACGTATTTCTTGTATTCGTAGTTTTTATAAGTTTTTATTGATTGAAAAGATGATTTCTAATAATCCTATGGCATCAATGGAACTACCAAAAACAAAAAAATCATTGCCTAAAGTATTATCTGTAGAAGAAGTAGACCGTCTTTTGGATATTTCTTTAACAGATGCGTTTAGTTATCGAAATAAAGCAATGTTAGAGCTTATGTATGCGACAGGATTGCGTGTCAGTGAACTTGTTTCTTTAAAGCTACATGATATTGATCTTACAAATGAAACAGTGAGAACGATGGGAAAAGGTTCAAAAGAACGGATCATTCCCATTGGGGAAATTGCGGTTCGCTATTTAACGATTTATTTAAAAGAATACCGTGATCAATTGTTGAAAAAAGAATATACGGATGCTTTGTTTTTAAATAATCATGGGAAACAGATGACAAGACAAGGTTTTTTTAAGATTTTAAAGAAAATCGCGAAAGAAAAAGAGATTAAAACTTCTTTTTCTCCTCATACCTTACGTCATTCTTTTGCAACCCACCTATTAGAAAATGGAGCGGATTTACGTAGTATTCAAGAATTATTGGGACATTCTTCCATTAGTACAACAGGAATTTATACTCATGTTTCTAATGAAGAATTAAAAGAAAATTATAAACATCATCCCCATGGAGAGTAAAGGAGGAAACATGGAAACAATCAATCGTGAACAAGATATTGGGTATTTAGTCAGTTTCAATGGAACAATCTTACCAATACGTCCGATTCGTGTCAAAGAAAAAATAGGAAGGAATGGAGTTCAATATCAAGCAGGGGAACTTTTATATATTCATGATCAGATCATAAAATATTATATTTTAAAAGGATATATTAAAAATGCGGATCATTTACTTCCACTTTCTCGATTTGAGTTGTCTTGTGCGGTGAGTGATTTAGGAATTACAGTAATGATTCGAGCAATGCATGAATTTAGTCTGTACTTGACAGATCATATAACGAGAAAAGAGTACGATGCGATTTGTCAAATACAAAGCAAGCTGAATGAACCATTGAAAGCAAATGCGAGAGCGCACTTAGAAGATGATAGATATACTGTAGAAGAGTTTCCTGATTTTAAAACTGCTGTAAGAGTCTTAAATAGTAGATATCAAAGAATAAAAGGAGGAAAAAGAAAATGAAATTTCGAAGAATTTTTTTAGTTGTGATGGATTCTGTAGGCATGGGGCATGCGAAAGATGCTTACTTGTACCATGATTTTGGAGCAAATACACTTGGCCATATTATTGAGAAAACGAAAATAAAACTTCCAAACATGAATCGTTTCGGACTTTCTAATTTACTCAAGAATGAGAATAAAAAAACAATTGGATGTTATACCAATATGGAAGAAGTGAGTAATGGGAAAGATACGTTAACTGGACATTCTGAAATGATGGGAATTATTACGAAAGTACCTTTTCAAACATTTACAGAAACAGGATTTCCTAAAGAGTTAATTGAGGAATTAGAGGAAAAGACTGGTAGAAAAGTAATTGGTAATAAAAATGCAAGTGGAACTGTGATTATTGAAGAACTAGGAGAAGAACACATGAAGACTGGAGCGATGATTGTCTATACCTCTGCAGATAGTGTTTTACAGATCGCTGCACACGAGGAAGTGATTCCTTTAGAGGAATTATACCATATTTGTGAAATCGCCCGTGAAATCACGAAAAAACCAGAATATAAAGTGGGTAGAGTCATTGCCCGTCCATTTATAGGAACACCTGGTCATTTTACACGTACTCCAAATCGTCACGACTATGCTCTAGATCCTGCAGGAGTTACAGATTTAGATGAATTAAAAAGAAATGGACTCGATGTCATTGCGATTGGAAAAATTAGAGATATATTTAATGGTAGGGGAATTACAGAGAGTATTAAAACAACCAGTAATTTAGATGGTATCAACAAAATTATCGCGATGTTTCAGAAAGACTTTCATGGACTTTGTTTTGCCAATTTAAATGATTTCGACTCTAAATATGGACACAGAAGAGATGTTGAAGGTTATGCGAAAGCACTCAAAGAATTAGATCGTTTCATTCCTTTTATGTTAAAAGAATTAAGAGACGATGATTTATTGATCTTTACTGCAGATCATGGAAATGATCCTACTTGGAAAGGAACAGACCATACAAGAGAAAATGTTCCATTATTTATTTATAGTAAAACACTTCCAAAAACAGGGAAAATTGCGACAAGAAAAAGCTTTGCTGATCTAGGAGAAACCATTGTCGATAACTTTGGTTGTGTCAAAAAGGGTGTAGGAGAGAGTTTTTTAGATGAAATTACAACAAGAAATTAATACTTTTTTACAAGAAAATAAAGATGAGAACTATCTTTTATTTAATCAAAAAACCGTATCTTCTAAGTATCCTATGGTAGGAATTCGTTTACCAATTTTAAAACAGTATGCGAAAGAGCTATCTAGTATCGATCCAATTTGGTTTACTCATGTCAAAATGGATACGTATGAGAAATTGTTTCTATATGGATATTCCCTTTGTTTCTTAAAAACAGACTGGAATACATTGGAACAATATCTATGGCAATTCTTTCCATACTTAGATAATTGGGCAGTCACAGATAGTACTTGTGCCCATTTAAAACAAATTAAAAAATATCCAGAAGAAGGATATCAATTTATCTTATCTTGCTTAAAGCAAAAAGAAACTTATACGATTCGTTTTGGTCTTGTTTTATTATTAGATTATTATATCAACGATATCTATATTGACCGCGTTTTAGAACTTTGCAATCATCAATATTTAGATGAATATTATGTCTCTATGGCCCATAGTTGGTTAATCTCTATTTGTTATATCAAATATCCGGAAAAAACAGAACAGTTTTTCAAACAGGCGAAAATTTCTACGTGGGTACATAATAAAGCAATTTCTAAAATTTGTGATTCGAGAAGGATTTCCAAAGAGACAAAAGAACGATTGAAGAAGTTAAGAAAATAAATAAGTAGAAGTTTAATCTCTTAAAAAGCCAGTAGAACAGATTAATTGTCCTTCTGGCTTTTTTCTAATTCTTCTTCCATTTGTTGTTTGATCTTGTCAATGTCTGAAAAGAAAAGATTAATTCCTTTCTTTTTTAATTTTAACAAATATTTAAAATTTTCTAAAATTTCATCACAGATAGAATCGATTACTTTTACAGGCTTTCCATCCACAACATGGATATGATCAATATATTTTTCCAATGTAGGAAAAGCATTTTGAATTAGTATTGCACACTCATTTCCAAGCACCGTTCTGATCAAGATAGAGTTGCAAACACCATATTTTTCTTCTTTCTTTTTTACTAATTTCTTATATTTATCAATTTTACTACTCAAAGGAATAAACCATAAAATTTCTTCATCTTTAATTGTGAAATAAGTAGGTCTTTTTTTCCCACGTTCATGATTTGTCATAAGACTATCATCATCAACTATGTCAAAAAATTCGTTTTTTATATGATACAGATAACCTGTTTGTACTTTCATCCGATCGACTCCCTTCTAAGCTTTTAATTTTTACAACCAATTGTCTACGTTATTCCCGTTTTGAATCATAATCTTAATATACTATGTTTACTATTAGGAAGTCAATATGTAAAAATAATATTATTTAAACATAAGAAAACTTTATCAAAAAATGATAAAGTTTTCAAAATATTTTCAACCGGAATAATTTATTACTCGCACCATCCGGGAGCGAGAAACATTGTCGACCGGAATAATTTATTACTCGCACCATCCGGGAGCGAGAAACATTTACATGTTTTGCACTTTTTCAAATGCATTTTTAATATACTATATTTTATGCAAAAAGTCAATATTTTGTAACAAAACAGTTTCATGACAAAACCTCATATTTATTATTATGGCAATATCTTTTCATTTTATAAGTATTGTAGATGAAAGAATATAACAAAAGAAAACTCCATTATATTAACATAGTTTTCAAAATATTTTCGACCGGGATTATTTATTACTCGCTAGCCACCCGGAAGCGACTAACATTTTCATATATAATATACTATATAAAAATATCCTTTCTTTATCTTTTGTTTGCTAATATAATTATACCTCATTGTTATTTATCAGTTATTATGTTTAACACAACTTTGCAAAAAGAACGTTTATTTGAGAAATAATCTCAAAAATATTGATATTTTTCGAGAAAACGCATATAATATAGTATACAAGGAGGGGAGAAAAGATGTTAATTAGATTTAGTTTTAAAAATTTTAAATCATTTAAAAACGAAACTGTATTAGATATGGAGGCAACTTCATTAAAAGAACATGATTATAATCTTGTAAAAACAGATCAAATTCATCTTTTAAAAGTGGCAGCAATCTATGGTGCAAACGCCAGTGGAAAAACAAATGTCTTACAAGCTTTTGAATATATGAAGAAAAGGATATTGGTAAGTGATGACTCTAAAAAGAGTTCTGCAATTGATGAAGACAATATATATAGCTTTATGATTAATAACGAACCCATTAGCATGGAAGTTGAAATATTAGCGAAAAATAATAAAATATATAAATATGGCTTCGATGTGTTGAAAGATCATATTCTTTCAGAATGGCTATATGTAAAAAAAATAAATAAATTTTATCCTATTTTTGAAAGAGAAGAAAATAATATTGATATGAAAGCAAATAAAATATCAAAAATAGTAAATATTGATGAAAGAACTTTATTTTTAAATATTTATAGTAAAATTGATAAAGATCAGGAAGATTTCAACCATGTATATGATTGGTTTGTGAATGCAAATTATTTAGACTTAGGAAATCCACGTTTTGAAGATTTTATCAATACTAGAATTTCATTAAAAATATTAAGTGATAATAAATATAAAAAAGAATTGTTAAAATTTATTAAAACTTTTGATCCAGGAATAGAAGGTATAAAAACTACTCCATATTCGATAGAAAAAATACAAGATAATAATAACATAGTAAAAGTCGAATTAATTCATAGAGGAGAAAACAATGAGTTAAAAGCCTTACCTTTAGAACTAGAATCGAATGGAACAAGGAAGATGTTTCACTTATTTGACTTTTTTATGGATGCACTAAGAAATGGAATGGTACTCTTTATTGATGAACTGGATGCGAAATTACATCCATTATTAACAAGATATATTATCAATTTATTTCATAATAGTGAAACAAATATAGGGAATGGACAATTAATCTATTCTACTCATGATACGGTAAACTTGAATAAAGACACATTCAGAAGAGACGAGATCTGGTTTACTGAAAAAAATAGAGACGGAGTTTCGGAAATGTATGCGCTTTCAGATTATATATTAGAGGAAGAAGAAAATAATAAAACTGGTAAAAAAGTTAGAAATGACGCAACATATAACAAAGATTACTTAACTGGAAGATATGGTGCTATTCCGGTATTAAAAGAATTTGATATCAACAATGAGAAATAGTAGTGTTTCAAGGAAAGATAGATTAAAAAGTAAAAGGTTAGCACCAGCCAATTACTTAATTGTGTGTGAAGGAAAAAAAACAGAGCCTAATTACTTTAATGGATTAAAGAAAAAGATAAACGAGAAATATGGAAATAAGGTAGACATTCTAATACCTAGTATCGAAGTGAAAGGAACTGGAAGGAATACAACTGATTTAGTAAAATACACCCAGAAATATGTTAATTATTCGTGCAAATTCTATGGAAAAGTCTGGGTAGTTTTTGATAAGGATGACTACAGTGATGAACAGTTTAATACAGCAATCGAAAATTGTGAATATCAGGTATGCTGGTCTAATCCAAATTTTGAAGTATGGTTGTTAGCCCATTTAAAGAGAATAGACAGATATATTTCTAAAGATAATATTCTGGAAGAGCTTAGCAAAGAATTCCAAAAGAATGGATTAGGAGAATATAATAAAAATGATAATCATATTTTTGAAAAAGTAACAAAAGATGGAAATATACATCATGCAATAAGAAATTGTGAATATATGGAGAACCTGAATAAAGATGGACAAGCATCAGAAAGAAATCCTATGAGCAAAGTTTACAAAATTGTAAATGAATTAAAAGAGTATTTAGATTAAAAAAATAATTACGTAGATTTTTTTTTGATTATTTTAATATTAAATATAGAAAGTTATGTTATAATGATTATGGATTTTATTATTAATATCAATGATAAAATAAAAGAGGTTAAATAATGATAGAAAAAGTAAAAAAACAAGTAAGTGAATTATTAAATAAAGATAATTCTGGGCATGGAATGGATCATATAAATAGAGTTTTAGAACTATCTTTAAAATTTGCAGAAAAAGAAAATGCTAATAAAGATATTGTTTCTTTGATAGCATTACTCCATGACGTTGATGATTACAAATTATTTGGCATGAATAATGCTGAAAATTTAACAAATACGAAAAAGATTATG
>CALVJU010000045.1 GCA_944332375.1 uncultured Bacilli bacterium | reverse complement strand
CGTTACTATCGCTTTTCGTGATAATTACTTTGAAACAATCATATAATTTGGTATAATAAAGTGGGAGGAATCATATGAACGTAATTATTAGTGCAGGTGGTACCGGAGGCCATATTTATCCTGCTTTAGCAATCATTAACCGTTTAAAAGAAAAGGATCCCAATGTTCGTATTTTATATATTGGAACGCACAATCGCATGGAAAGAGATATCGTTCCAGAAAAGGGAATTCCCTTTGAATCTTTAGAAATGTATGGACTATATCGAAAAAAGATCTATAAAAATGTAAAAACCCTCTCTTGTTTTTATAAAAGCTATAAAAAGTGTATTCGCTTAATGAAAGAATTCCAACCTGATCTTGTTGTTGGAGTAGGGGGATATGTGACCGCACCAGTGATTCTGGCTGCACATAAATTAAAAATTAAGACAGCTATTCATGAACAAAACAGTGTTCCTGGAGCAAGTAATCAATTTTTAAGTAAGTATGTCGATAAAATCATGGTTTCTTTTCCTTCTAGTATGAAAGAATTTCCAAAAGAGAAAACAGTTTATACAGGAAATCCATGTAGTGAAGATGCTTTAAAAGTAAAACCGATTAAGAAGGAAGAATATGGGCTTTCTAATAGAAGGAAATTAGTAACAATTGTTATGGGGTCTCTTGGAGCGAGTGGAATTAATCAGTTTTTAATTGACAGCATGCGCTATTTTGAAAAGAAAGAGTATGAAGTTGCTTTTGTGACGGGAAAGCAAGACTATGATCATGTCATGGAATATTCTTTCCCTTCTAATGTTCATATCTATCCTTATGTCCCACTTACTTCTTTTATGAAAAAAACAGATCTTATGATTTCAAGAGCAGGGGCTTCCACATTGAGTGAAATCATGGCACTCCATGTTCCAAGTATTTTAATTCCAAGTCCTTACGTACCAAACAATCATCAGTATAAGAATGCGATGGGACTTGTTGATGCGAAAGCAGCTGTCTTATTGGAGGAAAAAGAATTGAAAGACGATATTTTAGTTAATACGATCGATCAGATTCTTTCTAATCCTATTCAAATAGAAATGATGAAAAAAAATCTAGAAAAAATGGCTGTTACAGATAGTGCGACAAGGATTGTAAAAGAATTGTATCAGCTGGTTACTATAGGTGGAGAAAACAATGAAACAAGAAATTGAAACGTTAGATGTAGGTAGAATCATTTATGATGTACCACTAAAAGATTATAATACTTATCATGTTGGTGGAGTAGGGAAAGCCCTCGTAATTGTTGAAAACAAAGAGGCATTAAAAAAAATAATAAAAGAATTAAACCAGAATAACGAAAAATGGAAGATTATTGGTAATGGTTCTAACTTAATTTTTCCAGATGGGTTTTATGATGGAATTTTAATCTCTTTAGAAAAATTAGATGCGATGGAAATAACTGGAACAGAAATTTATGTAGAAGCAGGTTATTCTCTGGCAAAATTATCTATTAAAGCGGCCAAAGCTTCTCTAACAGGATTAGAATTCGCAGGTGGAATTCCTGGTACGATTGGTGGAGCAATCTTTATGAATGCAGGAGCTTATAAAAGTGATATGGGATATCTGGTAAAAGAGGTCGCTTATTTAGATGAGAACTTAGAAGAAAAAGTATTGAAAAATAAAGATTGTGATTTTCACTATCGTACTTCTTATTTTAAGAAGCATCCGAACTGTGTTTGTCTCAGTACAAAATTAGAATTAAAACATGGAGTGAAAGAACTTATTTTTTCTGTTATGGAAGACCGTAGAATTCGTAGATTAGAATCTCAACCACTAGAATATCCAAGTGCTGGAAGTGTTTTCCGTAACCCAGAAGGAGATTATGCAGGTCGTTTGATTGAGAGCCTTGGTTACAAAGGAAAATTATATGGTGGAGCAATGGTATCAGAAAAACATGCGAATTTTATTATTAATAAAAACAATGCCACTGCAAGTGATATTGTCGGACTGATAGAAGATATTCAAAAGAATGTTAAGAAAAAATATGGAGTAGATTTAAAATTAGAACAAGAAATTGTAAAATAAATTTCTTGTTTTAATTTCGGAATTGTGATAATAAATGATCTTCACTTTCTGCTTTTGCAGGTTTTAATTGTGTAAAAACATAGATAATTTCTGTTTGAATAATGGTAAATAAGATTCCGTAAATGACTGACCAAATACCAAATGTATTTGCTCCTGACAGAAGTACGAGAATTCCAATCAGTCCTAATATCCAAGCAGGATTCCATTTTTTATTTTTTTTATGGAGATAAATAGCAATCACATCATAACTCACTGTTGATGAATTCTGACTTAGGCATAAAAAATGGCCAATCCCAACAAGAACACTTGCTAGAATTGCAGAAAGTAATGGCGAAATGGTAAGTGCAATTCCTGTATAGTGAAAGAAATTAAAAAAGATAATATAACAAATGCTACTATATAATGATTTGATAAAAAAATCTTTCCCTAATATGATTCTTCCTAAAACAAGAAGTAAAATAATCAAAAGAGTACTAATATATGTAATGTCTATCTTTAAATAATAGGAAAGTAGTAGTGAAGTGCTTGTAACACCGCCATTGATAATATGGTTTGGAACTGCAATCAACGCATATGCTACTGTCAGCAATAAATTTCCGATTGTAATAATGAAATAATTCATAGGTTCAACTCCCAACAGATAATATCATTTTAACATATTTCTACAATATTATTTCATTTTTTTCTAGAAAAACGTCAAGTTTGTCAACTGTTTCTGTCAAGTAATCAAGGAATCATTTTATTCATGAATTTACTTAATGATAGATGAATGATATAATAGTTCTGATAGATAGGAGCGTTTGTTATGGCGAAGAAGAAAGCAAAGCAAAAGAAAAGACAAACACCTGTTAAGAAAAAACGTAAAATTTTATACGGACGTATCTTTCTTGCGATTTTCTTACTTGCCATGATGATCGTATTGATTGTTGTACTCGTTCCGAAAAAAATAAAAAATATTTCTGTTTCAGGGAATCAATTTTTATCGGATCAAGAAGTGATAGAACTTGCAGGATTAGAAGATTATCCTTCTACATTTACACATTTTTCTTTTCAGATTAAACAGGCACTAGAAGACGATGTCTTTGTCAAAAGTGCGACTGTTTCTAAAAGTTGGCTTTATGATGTTCGTATCACGATCGAAGAGAATCGCCCTCTTTTTTATGACACAACAAAACAAAAAACAATATTAGAAAGTGGAGATGAAGCGGATGGTTCTTTTGACGTTCCGACTTTGGTTAATTATACACCAGATACGATTTATTCAAAATTGATTCAAAAAATGAAAGATTTAGATACAGATATTATTCGTCGTATATCAGAAATGCAGTATGATCCAAACGATGTGGATCCGAATCGCTTTTTATTTACGATGGATGACGGGAACTATGTTTATTTGACTGCAAATCAGTTGAGTAATATTAATAACTATGTGACAATTATTTCCAAATTTTCGGGGAAAAAGGGAATTTTATATCTCGATAGTGGGGAGTATTTTCAGGTGATGGAAGGATAAAAATAGGAAAATTTTTATCCTTTTTTCTTGATTTCCTTTTCTTTTTCGAAAAACTATAGTATAATGAATACTAGATTGTAGGAGATGATTTTGTGAAGCACATTTATACAAGCGTCGATTTAGGAAC
>CALVJU010000044.1 GCA_944332375.1 uncultured Bacilli bacterium | reverse complement strand
ATATCCATGTCGATGAAGAAGTATATTCCATCATTTCCAATATGTCCGGAGGAGACTTAAGAAACGCTTATAATCTATTGGAAATTGCCTACTACTCCACCAATGATTTCCATATCACAAAAGAAGTACTAAAAAACTTAAATAGTAAACCTGTTTTTTTTCACGATAAAAACGAAGATGGACACTACGATGTATTAAGTGCTTTCCAAAAATCCATTCGCGGTAGTGATGTCGATGCCGCACTACATTACTTAGCTCGCCTAATCGAAGCAGAAGACTTAGACAGCATCTATCGAAGAATGACAGTTATCGCCTACGAAGATATCGGTCTTGCGAATCCAAGCATGGGTCCCAAAGTCATGGCAGCCATTCAGGCAGCAGAACTAACAGGACTCCCAGAAGCAAGAATTCCCTTAGGAGACGTTGTCATCGAACTTGCCCTCTCCCCAAAATCCAATACAGGACATATCGCTCTCGATTCCGCTTTAGAAGATATCCGAAGAGGGAATATCGGGAATGTTCCTGATCATATTAAAACCAATGCCAAAGATTATAAATATCCTCACGACTATCCAAATGCCTATGTCGTACAACAATACTTACCAGATCCACTAAAAAATAGAAAATACTACCATCCAAAAAACAGTTCTAAATACGAAAGAATGTTAAAAGAAGTAGATGAAAGAATCTGGAAACTAAAACAAAGAAAGGAATGAAAAAAAATGTTAACAACTTATCAAAAAGATTTATCTTATCTCGATCAAATTTTATATGATTTTATCGAGGAATGGAAAGAAACATATGGAAAAGAAAATCAATTGATCTCTCTTGTTACTAAAATCTTAGAAGTAGAAGAGTATGAAGAAATGTTTTCGCAAATAGAAGAACAAATTCGAGAATTTCGAAAAGGAAAACTCATCGAAGAAGATCTGAACTTACTTTTTCGTTTAGCAGGATTCTTACAGTATGAACAGGGGTTAGAATCCACATATCAAGAATTAAAAGAAACAATGCCAGATACATTGCCAACTTATTTTGAACTATATACTTTAGCACAAGAAGCAGGTTATGAAAAAGGAATTACTGAAATGGAAAGAAAAATAAATCTTTCTCATTAGAAAGAAGGAAGAATCATGAAAATAGGAATATTAGGTACTGGCGCATATGGTCTTTCTTTAGCCCTATCTTTTTTAGAAAATACAAAAGAGATTACCATGTGGACCAAAATAGAACAAGAATATCAAACCCTGTCAGAAACAAGAAGACATCCAACAGCACTTCCAGGAATCACAATCCCTACTGAAATTACAATTACCCGTAATATGGAAGAAGCAACCTTTGATAAAGAAATCATAGTCATAGCCATCCCAACAGAATACATCGACCCTGTTTTAGAAGAATTAAAACCCTATCTTACCAATCAAATCATCTTAATCGCATCCAAAGGAGTCTCTATCGATGGACTATTTATCCGTGATAAAGTAAGAGAACTCATCCCTGATGAAAGAATCGCAGTCATTTCTGGACCAAGTTTCGCAATTGATCTAGCAAGCCATGTCCCAGTAGGACTATCTCTTGCTTCTACCTCTGATCAAGCCATGGATCTTGTTCATCAAGCCCTTGCCGGTTCAAAATTAAAACTGAGAAAAACATACGATGTCTTAGGAGTAGAAATCTGTGGAGCCATTAAAAATGTCATAGCCATTGCCAGTGGAATGTTAGAAGGAATGGGATACCCGATTTCTACAAAAGCAATGTTGATTACAGAATCACTCCATGATATCAAAAATCTCATCCATACTTTAGGAGGAGATAAAAACACCATTCTATCTTTTGCTGGATTCGGAGATCTCTTATTAACCTGTACCAGTGAGAAAAGTAGAAACTATTCCTTTGGAAAAATATTAGGAAGTGGAACCAGAGAAGAAATTGATTCATACATTCATACCCATACTATCGAAGGATTAAGTACATTAAAAGGAATGCAAGAATTCATACGCATGCAAGATATCGAAATGCCTGTTATTACTTTAATCTATCAGATTATTCAAGGAGAAAAAGAAAACAGCGCTTTAATCGATTTCTTAATGGAAAAACAATAAAACACAAGTTGCCATGCTTGTGTTTTTTAAAGTCCTAATAAAAATAGTTCTAATCCTAATCGTTTATTGATTGTACTGCTTTTGATTTGATAATCTAAACTTGCTAACTGATCTAATAGAGATAACAATCTCTCGTTCTCAAACCTTCTTCCCTTTTCTAAGGCTTTTTTAATGCGATAAGGATGAATTCCTAAAGTAGATGCGATATCTTTTTCCGTATATCCACTTTGATAAAGTTCTTTTGCTTGATAAATCATACGAAATTGATTGGCAAGCATAATCACAATCATAATCGGTTCCTCTCCCCTTTTTAACATTTCCTCTAACATTTCCATTGCTTTTTTCTTTTGTTTTGTCACAATCGCTTCTATTAAAGCAAAAATATCAAGATCAATCGTCTGAATCGTTAATTGATCTACCAATTCCTCCGTAATTTCTTTTTGATCCCATGCTGCCATTTTTAATTTTTCTGCCTCTTGTTCTAATAATTCTAAATGAACTCCTACTCGTTCTTGAAATAAAGATAACGTCCCTTTAGAAATCTGATACCCTTGAAATAACTCTTTCAAATAAGCATTCATATTACTGACTTGATTACACTCTTTTACAATTCCTTTTTGACGTAGTGCTTTCACAATCTTTTTTCTTTCATCTAATTTCTCATAAGGAACAACAAGGACTAAAATCGTACTAGGATTCTCATGCTCTATATATTCTTCTAATAAAGTAACAGGTTGTTCGATCAATCCTTTCTTTGTAGATGCTGTTAGAAAGAAACAATTTGTAAAGAGTACCATCTTCTTTTCTTGAAAAAAAGAGACAGTTTCCGCATCTTCTAATCCATTTTTTAATGAATCTGTATCTAAGGAATACTCTGTAATATCTAATTCTGCTAAGTGATTTTCTTTCTGGATCTTATCTAATTCTTTTTGTATTAACACTTGTTCTTTCCCATAAAATACGTATATCATGTTATCACCAGTTTCTATTATAACGAAAAAAGAAGAAAATAACTAGTCTTAGACCTGATTATTTTCTTTTCTTTTGATAGGATTTATGCAATTGATATCCCTTACTAATTTGGGCATCCTCTGGTTCTTGTTCTATGATCTCATAAAAATGAGAAAGTTCTTTTGTATGCATCAAATACGTTAAATTTCTCAGTTGATCCTCTTCTACAGCTTGTTTTAACCGTTCCGGTACCATTTCCCATTCAGGATCTAATTCCTTTTCAGAAGCCATAAAAACATACCAAGAATAAAGTTGCTTTCTAAACGTTCGATCTTCTAATAGATGAGGAGCAAAACGAAATACATACCATAACTCCCCAGTAGACTCTTGAAACCATCCCTTTTGTTGTTCTGCAATCCTATTCAGCGCTTCTTCTGTCCTTGCAGAAAATAATGCATTTTCTAACAATGACAAAAACTGTAATCCAGCTTGATTCCTTCCAATTCCATGAATCATCCGTAACTTTTCCTTAACTAGAGGTTGATAACAACTTAGAAAAGCAGTGATCTTTTCTTTCTCGTTCTCCATAAAAACATGACGAAATACTTCCAGAAAAGAATCATAAGGCATCTCATAACAATGTGCTTGAAAATAATCTGGATCCAATACTTCCAACAAAGTTCGATTTGTTTGATTTCTTTCTAAAAGGTGATAAAAACGTACTCTATGAGCTCTTAACTCATCTGTCTTTAAATATCCCCTTAAAGTTTGATCTGCTTTAATAAAAGAAACAAACATCTCCTCCCCAAGCTTCTCTCTCCACTGTAATAACTTCTCCCTTTTCGTATAAGAATGTGCTTGCAAAAAGAAATAAACACCTCTTTGTACATCAGAATGAGAAAAATGTTTTAAAAATAAAATATCTTGATATTTCTCCAGGAGATCCTTTTCCTTTCCCCGTTTAAGAACTGTATTCGTGTAATCGAGAAAGACATCATCTGGAGCAGAAAGTATTTCTTTCAAACGTTTCTCTTCGGATGAGAAATCATTTTTAGAATTTTTTATTAACATCAGTGTGAGATCAAGAGCAAGTTCTTTCTGATTCGCATCATATACTTTTTTTATAATTGGTCTGATTTTGGAAAACGAAGAAATTTGTTGCGTTAATTCTTCCACTGTCGACGGTTGTAAAAAATATAAGTTCGTATCTTGAACACAAAACTGATAAAAGAAATCATCTTGTTCAACCATATCAATTATCAAGTTTACTTGCTCTGGAAATTTTTGGAAAACTGGAATGAGACAAGAAAGAGCTGGATATTTTTGTGTCGACTTCAAAATAAAACAAATCTGTTTCTCAGTAAAACCAGTTCCTAACTGTTCTATCAATCCAAGCATTGTTTCTACTTCTCTAGCACTTTCCAAAGTGAGTAAATATCCTACTTCTTGATCCGTAACAGACTGTAGTAAACAATCATACCAAGCTTGTGATAGATCAGGAAACTTTCTCAATAATTTTAAGATGTTTTTTTGTAACATGTTACCTTCTCCTTTTCATGCGGATTCTTCCCGTATTAATAGAATATCACAAAGAGAGAAAAAAACAAAGGAAAACCTTTGTTTCAGTCAAGTATATATAATAAGAAAAGATAGTGGATATTATGACTATATCTTTAATTTACGATCAAGAACACCACTATTTCCTAATAATTCATCTGTGTAATGAGCAGTTTTATCTTCCAATGTTTTCTCATCATCTGTTCCTGTAAATGGTTGTAGCAAAACACGAGAGAATTCATGCCATTTTGCTTTCTTGAGTTCTTCATCATCAAGAAAACGGCATAAAGTGATTATCGTTTGATCTAATTCCAGATGCTTTTTATCTTCACCATTCGTCGTATAACTAAATGAAGTTACTCCTGGGATACTACAAGGAATTTTTGTTTGTGGATTTATTGTAAAAATTAAATCATCATAATATTCAATACGAGTCTCCTTCATTTTTAGCAAAAATTCTATCACATCATTTAAACCTTTTGTTGAAAAGACAGCAACTAAATATTTTGTGATCTCTTCAACTTCTGGTTCTTCTAAATTAGTAAAATAATGCGTACGCATTAAATCAAACAATCTTGACTTGAATATAGTTCTCTCATCTGTTATATCAGCGAAAAAGTCTTGCAACATTGCTCTTTGGAATTCTACATTGGATTGTTTTTTTAGAATTTCACTGTCAATATAAAGTCGAACAGCTTTATCAAGAAGCTTCCTATCATGTGATTCAGATTCCTCTTTTTCTAGTTCTATAGCATTTTTAACAAGATCTTTCGCTTCCAAATCTAATTCCATAGATCTCATGCAACTTTTAACTACTTCATAGTTTCCGTGAGAAAGTAGTTCTTCGATTACTTCTTGTTTAGTATTTTTTGTTGTATCCGTTTGATTTAAAGATATTTTTGATATTTCATCAAAAAATTCTTCTCTAGTAACGTATTCCCCATTAATTCTATATTTATCTTTGCTTCTATCATCGCTGTATTCTGCAATTTCTCGAATATAAGTTGCTCCGTCACGGAGACATAGACACTCGAATGAATATCCAAGCGGTTTCCCATCATATTGTCGTTTCTGACTTGGTGTATATCGATAATAATCTCCGGTTATTATATCATACCATGTCATCGTTTTGCAAGAATCTAAATTCTTTATACGTTTAGGTAGTGGATTTCTACCTTTTTTTAAATTACTAACAATATCCTGTGATGCAAAAATAGAATATCTTTTATTGTCTTTTTCCATTATTATTCCCCCTTTGAAAAAGTAACGCTACTATACCATAAGATCACTGTTCTGTCAAATTAACTTGAACATTTTTTACGTTTACGTACATTTTGTTCAATATAACTCTATCAAAAAAGAACAAGGTTTCTCTTGTTCCTTAGCGTCTGAAGTCTTCGTGAACTTCTAGTTCATCCTTTCCACGTAGATAATCTTCTTCATGGAGATAATAGTCGTTTACTTTACTATCTTGTTCTATTGCTCTTTGTAAAGAATAATAGATATCTACTGCTTTTTTCCTTGCTTCTTCCGTAATTTCTCCTGATTTTATCGTATCACATAGTGCAGAATAATAATTGATTGGTAATAAATTTGTATTATATTTGATTACGTAATCTAAAACTGAAGGGTCTAAACTAAGTCGAATAATAGCACATAAATTATTTTTATCACCAGAAGGTTTTAACCTACTATCTGGTTGTTCTTGAAATAGTTGATTAAGACGATGTCTTAAAGTTTGCTGAGTTTGACGTAACATCTCATAGTCTTTCACAGAAATTTCACTATAACCGAGTGGATAACTCTTAGTTAAGCAAAAGATGATGTTTTCACAGAGAAAACTAGTACCAAAATGAATCAAAGTTTGAATATCTTCTTCTTGAATTTTATCATAAGCTCGTACTGTATTCAAATAAGACCTTAAGTCGTCAAAATTATGAATATGATCATAAATTTCATTTGTCAATGTTTCTTTTGGGACTCTTGATTTACTTGTAATCATTTGATCTAATGAAATCATTTGAGATAGCATTAGATCATAAGTGATTGAACCTCTCGGTTGGCTTTGTAATAATTCTTTTATTTTGATTAGACATGGTGCGAGTGTTTCTTTTGGACCATAGACATCTGTTTCCGAAGTAAGTGTATTATTACAATACAACTGGAATAATGAAGGTTTTAGATCCATTCCATTCGTATACTTTAAACCTTGTAAAAATAAAGCAAGACGATTGTTGATGAAACTTGTTTCACAGATGGATAACATATGATCTAGTAATGAAACTACTTCTTCTTTTGCTGGTATTTGTTTTAATTCTTGAAAGATATTATTTAGTAAGTCCATTGTTTTCTTTTCATCGTTGCTTGTTAATAGAGTGTTCATCAATCTAGGAAATGAGTCATGTTTTGTAAATGGTATTCCTAATGCAGTTTCTTGTTCTTTCATATATTCTAATAATTTTTCTTGATTCATAATAAAATTCCCCTTTCAATATTCCATTATTCTAGCACATATTACAATAAATTGCAAATTGTATCTTTTTTTGATAGTGTAAAATTATTTGTGGTAAGCATTAAAAAAGAAACCATCGAATGTTATAATAAATTTGATAAAAATAAACAAAGGATGGTTTCTATGAATATAATATCACATTTTAATAAAATTTTAGAAG
>CALVJU010000043.1 GCA_944332375.1 uncultured Bacilli bacterium | reverse complement strand
GAAGATGGACCTGCTAGTAAAATGATGCGAATATTCTCTTTTTTGTGATAGATCTCTTCCGCAATATTTGATAGTTGTCCATCGTAATATGCTTCTGCAACACGAATTAAATCTCCATAGAGTCCTGTTGATACACGCTCATTTAAATCTGCAGCATTATTGATTCCTAGTTTTCTACCCCAGACAGTATAATCTAGAAAAGCATCAAATAATTTTGGATGATGCTTATAATCTAGAGTACATTCTGGATTATAAATATCTGGATAACTTAAAACAAAACCATTTCCTTTTATATAAGTTAACTTAAAATCATCTAATACTTTGGTACTATAAGCGAGATCTCCATAGAAATAATCATATAGATCATCTAATCGATAAAGATTAATATATGTATTACTAATATACTTTAATACATTTACTTTATCCATTTTATTTTTTGATTTGAAATATTTAATCGCATCAATTCTAGAGACACTTACTTTGGTAAAGATCAGGTTTTCTTCTACAATATTTTTCATCTCTGTTGAAAGTCTTCTAATGGTTGGTTTATCAATAGAAGCACCATGAATCTCACAATAGATTCCTTTATCAATGGAATGTTCTACAACAACATCTGCTTCACGGCCTAACACTCTTCTTACTGCCAAAATCAACACAAACTGTAAGCTACGACCATATATCTCATTACCAACATCATTCGAACGATCATAAAAGTCAATATCACAACTTTTTGTTACTTTCTCTGCAAGAGGTGTAATATCATTGTCTACTTTAGCAACTAAAATTGGATAATTATAATACTTTTTAAAACTATCGCTGATTTCTAAAAGAGTAGATTCTTCTAGAAATTCTTTCGTATCCTTATTCCTATAGTTTACTTTTATCATTCTCATAATTTTCCCTCTTATTCTATCCATAATCATTTTATCAAAAAACAAGCATTTTGTCACACTATTCTTTGTATAACTTCGATTCTTTTGCACTATATATAAATGTGAGGTGATAATTTGTTAATACCAACAGTGATTGAGAAAAGTAGTAATGGAGAAAGAGCGTATGATATATACTCTAGATTATTGAAAGATCGTATTATTATTTTAAGTGGTGAAATAACAGATGCCAGTGCGAATATTGTAGTTGGAGAACTGCTCTATTTAGATAGTTTAAATCACGATGATATTAGTTTATATATTAATTCTCCAGGAGGAAGTATTACTGCCGGAATGGCAATTTACGATACGATGAATTTCATTAAAAGTGATGTGTCAACCATTTGTATGGGAATGGCTGCAAGTATGGGGGCTTTTCTACTTTCTTGCGGGACAAAGGGAAAAAGATGTTGTCTACCAAATAGTGAAGTCATGATTCATCAACCATTAGGAGGAGCAGAAGGACAAGCAACGGAAATTAAAATTGTAGCGGAACGTATTTTAAAATTAAAAGATAAGTTGAATCGTTTCTTAGCACACAATACTGGTCAGAAATTAGAAAAGATTGAACAAGATACAGAACGAGATCATTTCTTAACGGCAAAAGAAGCTCTTGAATATGGGTTAATAGATAAAATCTTGTAATTCTTTAGTGCCTGTGTTATAGTAATAATAGGAGGGACTAAAGTATGATGCCAAGAAAAGTATCTTCAAAAGTACCACTCGTACTTGTTACAATTGTTGTTATCATTTTCGTATATGCAGTATGGTTTCCCAAGGGAGCAATTCGTAGAGAGATTCTCTTTTCACACCCAAAGGAAGCACTACTTTCTCAGGTAAAAGATTTAGGGGGAGGACGTTATAAATTAGAACCTGCTCCTGATTGTCCAGATAATACTTGTACGTATTATCTTTGTACAAGAGAGACTTATTTCAAGTTTGTAGAATGTAGTGCGGATCCAAATCCAATTGATTTAACAGAATAAAAGACATCAGTCCTTATTTGGAATGACGTCTTTTTTCTTTTTGTTTTTCTTCTACTTGTTGATAGTAAGTAACTCCTTTTTGATATTCTTCTTTGATTTTTTCTTTCATACTGCACCCCTTAAAAAAGCACACCGAGGTGCGCTTTTGATTCCTTATTTAGATTGGTAGTTAGATGTACTTCCTAGGTGTTGTTCACCCATTTGTACTAATCTCTTAGTGATTTCTCCACCAACTGTACCATTAGCACGTGAAGTAGCATCTGGACCTAAATTAACACCAAATTCGTTAGCAATTTCGTATTTCATTTGTTCGATTGCTTGTTTAGCTCCAGGAACAACGAATTTATTAGTTGTACTGTTTTTCATATCGTTTCACCTCCTGTACACTAATAGAATGTGTACATTTCAAGGTTTCATACAAAAAACATTTTGGTAATTTTTGGGTTAAAGTAAATCACTGGTATCTTCTTCAAAGTTAGAAATCGTTTCAACATTTTTAATACACTCTTGAATCAGTGTCTCATAATCAAATGTCTTTTCCATTTCTCTTGCTTTTTTTAAATCCGGATGAATGACTGGATGTTTTGGAACAAAGATGGTACAACAATCCTCAAATGGTAAAATACTTGTCTCATAAGTACCAATCTTTTCACTCATACGAATAATTTCTAATTTATCCATACATGCGAGAGGACGAATCACAGGCATGTTGGTCACTTCATTAATCACACTCATACTCGTTAATGTTTGACTTGCCACTTGTCCGATACTTTCCCCATTTACGATAATCTTACAATTTCTTTTTCTCGCAAGTCTCTCTGTAATACGATACATCATTCTACGCATAATGGTTATCATATAAGTAGGGTCACAATTTTTAAAAATTGCTTCTTGTAATTTTGTAAATGGAACAATATGTACTCTGATATGACCAGAATATTCATTTAAAATAGAAGCTAATTTTAAAACTTTATTTTTTGCTTCAATACTAGTATGTGGTGGAGAATCAAAATAAATACATTCGATTTGAACACCACGTTTTAAAGCAAGATATCCTGCAACAGGACTATCAATTCCCCCACTCAACATCAACATTCCTTTTCCTTGAATCCCAACAGGATAACCTCCACAACCTTCTACTTCTTCTGTATAAAAATAAGTTCCTTCTGTTCGAATTTCTATTGAAAGCATTAATTCTGGGTGATGAATATCTACTTTCTTACCAGGTAAATATTTCAGTAAATAACCTCCTACTTGTCTACTTACTTCCATACTCTTCACCGGATAAGTTTTATCTGCACGATCTGTTACAACCTTAAATGTTTGAAAATCTTTCTTTTCTAAAATCGTCTTAGCGATTTTTTTTATTTTCTCTAAATCATTACTCTCAATTCTTTCACAAATCACAATACTATGTAATCCAAATACTTTTTTTAATTGATTTACTACTTCTTCAAATTTATGATCATTCACTTCAATAAACATACGAACTCTATTTTTTATAATATTGACATCGTAATTTTGTAACATCTCTTCAATATTTTTCGTCAAAATTTTAATAAACAAATTTCGATTCCCTTTTTTCGTTGTCAATTCTCCATACTTAATTAATATTACTTTCTCCATACCTTTTTCCTCCGTTGTTTTATTATATCAAAGAAAAAGACGGTCTTCAAGGACTCGTCTTAGTTTGCTTGACTATAATTTAATCCAATTGTAAATTGAACATCTGTTGCAGGATTATTATTTTCTGGATCCCATTCTACACGGATTGTCATTTCTTTTGTTGCTCCACTAGCTAACTCTTCATTTTCTGTTAAACCACTATGAGTAACTACAATAGAACGATCCTCTTCTGTTAGTCCATTTACATCAATACTATCTAATTTCGCATCAATTGTTCCTGCATTGTGAATTGTAACAGGGATTTCTACTGAAGCTCCAGGATATTCTAATCTTGGTACAGTAATCGTTAATGTATTTTTATCACCAGAAATCTGAGCAGTAGCTCCAGTACTACCTGCTTCCACAATAGGACCTACTTCACTAAATTCCATATTAAATTCTCCACTCGCTGTTGCTGTACCACTGATATTGATTGTTTCAGATAATAACGCATATCCAATTGTTACAACCAAAAGTAATAATAATCCTCCAAGTAATATTTTCTTATTCTTCATACTCTCTCACCTTTCTTTTCTATTCCAAACATTATAGATAATGTTTAGCTCCATTTTTTAATACTTCCTCTTCTTTTAAAAGAAATAGGTAAATTGTTTTCTCTTTTGTAATATAAAATACATGTCTATTTTTACCAACATAATGCATCATTGGTAAACTTAAATTTTTCGACAATTCATACATCTCACGAAAATTTTCAATATGAACAACTTCTTTTTCTTTCGTATTCACTGACTCTTTGACATCGATAATCAATTCTCCATAATTCTTTAAAATATGTTGAATTAACTTCTCATATTCACTTGTACGACGATCTAACCATGCTTTTATGATCAAACAAATTAAGAAAAAGATCACTACATTACAAGCAACAAGTCCCATTAACATCGGTTTTGTAATTTCAACTTTCTCTTCATCATAAACAATTTGATCTTCTTTTCCATTTTCATATACTTCTAATTTTGATGTTTTAGAAAGTGGTATTGATAAACAGGTTTGGTATTGATCATCATAATTCTGTTCTTGAATCACACCATCCAATTGAATTTCATAACAGACATCTAAATTTGCTCGTACTGTAGAACTGACCTCATCTCTTATTCTTTCTACAGTATCTATATAAGAATTCAAATTCAATGAATAATCCATGGACTCTTCAAATTCTTTTGTATCTTGTTCAAAAGAAACTTCTTCTAACGTTTCGGTACGATTTAACAATTCTTGCTCTTCATCAGTACCCGGCTCTTGATATAAAACCGTTAATTGTGTAGAAAGTGTTTTCTTTCCCATTAGCTTTGTTTCCTCTTCACTTTGGAACTGATAACGCGGAGATAATTGGATAGTATCAATCAAATCTAAAATATAAGAACTATTCTCGTTCAAAGATTCACTATCGACAATTTCATTTTCTTTCAAATTGACTTGATAAGAAAAATCTGCTTTATTTTGATAATGTAGTAACTCCGAAGCAATCTCTCCATCTTCTTTTTTCACAAAAGCATATCCAAATAATCCTAAGAAAAGAAACTGTAATAGAATTAATATTACAAGTAATATTTCAGGCTGTTGACAAAGTCGATTTTTCAAATCGGCTTTGTCATACAACCTTTTATATTCCCCACGGATGCCCAAAAAAAAGAGCAGTTTTAGGGATTTAATATCTAAAATTGCTCATATTTTGATGC